>NZ_DALZSV010000112.1:0-1082 GCF_032014955.1 Moraxella sp. CTOTU47724 | reverse complement strand
TTATTGGCTCGTTTATCGGGGGCTGGGTGATGCTTTTTACCCAAAAAATGCCAGCGATTTTTGGACTCCTCACCTTGCTTAGTGAGCCAATTATTCAGCCGTTTCGCAAAGTATTACCTGCCACAGGTATGCTTGATTTGGCACCTATGCTGGGTTTTTTCTTGATTATTTTGCTAGAAACCTTGGTACAAACCGTAGGCTTTTATTTATTAACCCTCTAGTCTTTGTAACCCTATAGTCTTTGGCAAACGACGATTAAATGAGTAAGCTTTAAAGCAGTGGGCTAAACAGGCGAATAGCGTTGTCCAAGAATTTTGCCCCAAAGCTACGCTGCTGCCATCTATCGCGCTGTAATGGCTCACTTTGTCGCAGGTATTCATGCTGGCAAGTGAGTATTTGCTGGGTCATGGTACGATTATAAATCGCCATACTCACCTCCATATTCAGATAAAAACTGCGCATATCCATATTGACGGTACCAAACAAGCAATAATCGTCATCCACGCACAAAATCTTGGCATGTAGCAAGCCTGCATTGAACAAATAAATCTGCACCCCTGCTGATAACAGCGGGTCAAAATAAGCCTGTGAAGCAAACTGTACCAACAGTGAATCTACTTTTTTGGGTACATTTAAAATCACCTTAACCCCACGCTTGGCAGCGGTAGTCATAGCAAGCAGCAGCGCATCATCTGGCACAAAATAAGGCGTGGTAATAACCACTTGTTTTTTGGCGGCAAAAATCGCACACACCAAGGTTTCGTAGATGACATGCCCTGTTAATTCTGGCGCCGATGGAATCAGCTGCAAGCTGACTTGACTCACCGATGGGTAAGCTTGTAGGCTGCTTTGCAGCGGCAAAATTTTAAGCAGGGGCGGGTTAGGGACACGCGTGTTAGCGTTTTGACCTGCCCCGCGAGCGTTAGCCTCGTGTTGTAATTTGCGATGATGCAGCTTTGAGGTGTCAATATACAGCGACTGGGTATAGAACGACTTGGTAAAGCGATTAACGATTTTTTCAAGGTTTGAAAAATTGGCGTTGGTTTCTGCGCTGATATCCGTGGTCGTGACAAGTGCCATGG
>NZ_DALZSV010000111.1:0-1114 GCF_032014955.1 Moraxella sp. CTOTU47724 | reverse complement strand
CAAATAAAAAATGGGCAATCGCTAGTATCGAAACTGTTAAACCTGATGTGGTGTTTTCGCGCACCGATGGCATCCAACAAGCCAGTGAACTAATCCGCCAAAGAGATGGCTTGGATTATATGCTAGTTATTATTGTTGATATTTTACAACAGCAGTCTTGGGCGGTTAGTAGCAACGACGCACAAAATGAAATCATTGCGCAAGCATTTGATACCAGACTCAATGATAAATTGCTTGATTTGGGTCACTTGGTCAGCCGAAAAAAACAATTTGTGCCTACTTTAGAAGCATTTTATGCCAAATAGTCAGTTTTTAATCCACAAAAAAGGGCTAAATTGTTAGCCCTTTTTTATATTCAAAAATATTTTTTATGCTTCAACTTTACCCAAATTTGGAAACTTTACCGATAAAATCGCTGTCACTGTTAGTACGGCGGCAATAAAGCCTAACGAGATAGCCATCGGCACATGGAACACATCAAGCAGTAGCATTTTAGCACCAATAAACACCAAGATGACACTAAGCGCATAAGGCAATAAATGGAATTTATCCGCCAAACCCGATAACAAGAAGAACATCGCCCGTAGACCCAAAATAGCCAGCAAGTTTGCCGTCAATACAATAAACGGGTCGGTAGTGACCGCGAAAATTGCAGGAATCGAATCCACCGCAAAAATCACATCCGACAATTCAACCAAGATAAGCACCACCGCTAACGGGGTAAAATATTTTACGCCATTTTTCACCAACACAAATCGCTCTTGACCTGAGGCATCATGACTGTCATCGCTGATTTTCAGATGTTTTTGTAAAAACTTATACAGCCCTGACTGCTTCGGGTCTTCTTGCTCATCGTGGTTTTGCCACATTTTTACACCCGTGTACAGCAAAAACGCACCAAAAATATATAAAATCCAGCTAAACTCCGTGACAAGCCAAGCCCCTGCAAAAATCATCACCGTCCGCATGACAATCGCACCAATCACCCCGTACAGTAAAATCTTCCGTTGCATCGCAGGCGACACCGCAAACGCCGCAAAAATCATCAGCCATACAAAAACGTTATCAATGGCGAGCGATTTTTCCAGTAAATATCCTGTAAAAAACTCCCCTA
>NZ_DALZSV010000110.1:0-1292 GCF_032014955.1 Moraxella sp. CTOTU47724 | reverse complement strand
AGTTAATCGCTGAAAAATACCCTGATATCCCCCATTTTATCTTGGGTCACAGTATGGGGTCATTTATCGTTCGCTGTATTTTGCAGCGCTATGGTGAGCGATTTGATGGGGCAGTGATTATGGGTACCTCAGATTTTAATCCATTGGCAAACTTGTTTGTGCCTGTGACCAAAAATCTTAATCACTTTACCACGCGCCGCACCAATCCAGTATTGGATAAAATTTTAAACCAATTTAATAACCTACCCTTTAGAAAAGAACCCGATTTACAAGGGTTTAATTGGCTCAATTCAGATCCCAAGCAAGTAAAAGCCTACCTTGATGACAAGCTTTGCGGCTTTCAGTTTACCAACAATGGCTATTTTGCCCTTATGTCGTTGATGCAAACAGGCACCAATAAGCATTGGTATCAACAAGTACCCAGGCAGTTACCGCTGCTATTTGTCAGCGGAAAAGATGACCCTGTTGGGCAGATGGGGAAAGGCATTCCGCGTATTGTCAAACGTTTGCAACAAAATAATTTTATCTCGGTGAGCATGCAGCAATATGAAGCGATGCGCCACGAAATCTTGCTAGAGCCTAATCACCAACAAGTGTATGACGATATTTTGGCTTGGCTCACTCACCATATCAATTAGCTTAAAATCCCTGAGTCTTGCTAATAAGTCTGACTTTTCAGTATTTAAGCAGCGTTTTATAACTGTCATGATGAATAGACTATTAGCCTTGTTTTGACACGCCAGTTGCTTGTTAGAAATATCGATGTGACGTATTGAAAGATTCGAAAAAACAACCATTTAATCTAAAGTTATTCATGCAGTTAAGTTATAGGAAATGTCATTGAGTACAACTGATAAAATTAAAGTGCGTTTAGATAAATGGCTATGGGCAGCAAGATTTTATAAAACTCGCACCCTAGCCAAGGAAGCGATTGAATCGGGACGGGTCCACCATTTTGGCAATCGCGTCAAGGTTAGTAAAGAGATAGCGGTAGGTGATGAATTGACGATTCGTCAAGGGTCAGCCAATCATTACACCCAAAAGACGGTCAAGGTGCTGGCGCTGTCTGAAGTGCGTGGTAATGCCACTGCTGCCAGTGTGCTTTATCAAGAGACCGATGCCAGTATCAGCCAACGAGAATTTTTCACCGAACAAAAAAAACTTGCTAATCTTGCCCGCCCCGATCATCGGCCAAATAAAAAACAGCGTCGTCAGTTAAGCCGTTTTAGGGATATTAACCATTTTGGCAGTGATGAAGAAGGTTTTTAATTGCTTGTTATGGGGTCATAAAA
>NZ_DALZSV010000109.1:0-1510 GCF_032014955.1 Moraxella sp. CTOTU47724 | reverse complement strand
AATCAACACCAAAAAAGCAAAAACCCCAAATAACTCTATTTGGGGTTTTTTGTTGGATAACTTTATCCGTTTATTGGTGGGCTAATCATGATTAATTAAACTATGTTCTTTGGTATCTTTCATACGAGTATAAACAATCAATGAAATCCCAATCATAATCGTCACATACAAGAAAAACCATTCTTCATGGCCTGCTTGCTTGAAGGACAATGCCACATACTCGGCTGTACCGCCAAACAAAGTGTTAGCAATGGCATAGGGTAACGCCACGCCCAACGCACGAATATGCGCAGGGAACATTTCAGCTTTAACGACCGCATTAATTGACGTATAGCCTGTGACAATTATCAAACCAAACAAACATAACGCAAACGCCATCCACGGGTCTGTCGTGCCTGCCAAGGTGCTAAAAATAAAGTAAGTAAATAACACCCCCATCACACCAAATCCTATCATCAGCGGTTTACGCCCGATTCTATCGGATAATGCCCCAGCGACAGGTTGCAAAAGCATAAAAATAAATAACGCAATAGCGGTGATTTGGGTGGCTGACTCTTTACTAAAGCCTGACGTATTGACCAAGAATTTTTGCAAATAAGTGGTGTAAGCATAAAATGCCAACGTACCGCCTGCCGTCAATCCAATGACAGTAAATGCCGCTTTCGGGTGTTCTTTAAATAAAGCCAATGCGCCGGATTTTTTTTGCGAACTACTGGTATCAACTTTATTAAAGGATTCTGTCTCAAGCAAGCCACGGCGAATATAAAATACAAAAAACGCCAACAAAGCCCCAATGACAAACGGAATCCGCCAGCCCCAAGCTTTGAGCTCAGCAGGGGTTAAAACTTGCTGTAGAATAATCAGAAGCACTAGCGCAATTAACTGCCCAGAAATCAGCGTAACATATTGAAAACTGGAAAAAAATCCGCGCTTGTCTTTACCCGCCATCTCGCTGAGGTAAGTGGCGCTAGCCCCATATTCACCGCCTACACTGATACCTTGAATTAAACGAGCAGTCACCAACATAATTGGGGCAAAAATTCCAATACTGTCATAACCAGGTGTCACAGCAATCATCAGTGAGCCTAAGCACATTAATGTTACCGATAGCGTAAGACCTGCTTTACGACCTTTCTTGTCCGCATAAACGCCCATTATCCATGCACCAATCGGTCGCATGACAAAACCCACCGCAAAAATCGCTGCGGCACTCAGTAATTGAGCCGTTTGGTTGCCTTTTGGAAAAAATACAGGGGCAAAATATAAGGTAAAAGCTGCATACGCATACCAGTCGTACCATTCGACCATGTTACCCGCTGAACCGCCTAAAATAGATTTTAACCGTGTTTTTTGGTCAATAGTTTCAATCGATTGAGACATTGAAAATCCTTGTCAAAGACTTGTTGAATACATGCTAAAGGTTATTTTTGCGCTGTCCAGCCTTTTGGGCGTTCATAGTCTTCATTATCCAAAAATTTATTGCGCTGCTCGGTAATAAATTTTTTGGCTT
>NZ_DALZSV010000108.1:0-1537 GCF_032014955.1 Moraxella sp. CTOTU47724 | reverse complement strand
TTGAGTTTGAAAAGCGGTATTATGATAATTTAATCCTGTCAGGTATTGCTGCCTGACCCAAGTAAACCAGAATCCCATATAGTCGGGGCGGTTCAGTCACAAAAAAATGGGACTTTTAGCTCCCATTTTTTATTTTGGCTTATGTTCTTTGTAATGCTGTGACCTTTTAGAATTATGTTTCAAATTTTAGCCACTTTGTAGATATTTTGAACGTTTCAAGCCTTGAAAATACTACCGACAGTTTAGATTAAACTGCCTTTACAGACTATACTAGAATATTTTTAGTGAGCGGATGATATTTATTATTCATTATTTAGGAATTATTAAATCCTATAAATATCATTCTAAGCGGGTTAATCCCACTGAGATTTTAGTGGCTTGATGTGTAAATGGGAGGCAACTATGTTGACAAACACCGAGAAACAAAAATGTTAAATGGATTGTTAAAAAAGCTAAGTTTACTCACCATATTAGGAGGAGGATGTTGAATGTTAGGTTCATGCAGCTCTTCACCATCAGAACAGGTTCTAACTACAAGGCGGATTGGAGATAGCTGAATTGAAGCTATCTTAACGAGCTCAAAAACGCATCATCCACACTCCAAAACATCGGTAAATTTACCATTGTCTCATGCGTGGTAAAATCAGCAATACGCGCTCGCACATTGTCCTTGACCCGAGCAAGACTGATTTGGCGATTTTGCTTGAGAGCCTTTTCTACAAAGCTTTGCAAAGCATAAAGCGTCGTCGTATCAAGGCTATCACTTGCTTCCATGCTAATGATGATTTTTTGAATATTTCTTTGCTTAGCAAGGCTGATGATATTGTCAAAAATACGCTCTGCATTGGCAAAAAATATTGGCTCTTCAGGGCGGACAATAAGCATGTCTTTGGCTATAATGGCATTCGGATGCAAAGTGATGTCAACAAAATCATGGCTGTCGGGTAATTGACCTAGCTCACTCATCAACGGTTTGGAAAATTGATACATTGCCAACAGTAGCGAGACTCCCACCGATACCGTCATCCCAAATAACACTCCAAAAAAAAGCACCGTCAATACACACATAATCGCAAGCCAAGCATCTGCCCCTAATTTTATCCCCTTTAAAATATCTTTGGGAAACAAATGCCTGGATAAAATCCCAAGCACCACCGCTGCCAAAACAGGTATCGGAATCTGTGACAAGCCAGTACGCCCAAACAATAGCAGCAATGCCAAACTAATCG
The DNA here is from genome assembly GCF_032014955.1 of Moraxella sp. CTOTU47724. Classification (NCBI taxonomy): domain Bacteria; kingdom Pseudomonadati; phylum Pseudomonadota; class Gammaproteobacteria; order Moraxellales; family Moraxellaceae; genus Moraxella; species Moraxella sp. CTOTU47724. The sequence continues at coordinate 308 of NZ_DALZSV010000108.1, read as the reverse complement.
CCGTAATCATCCCTGCCCATTTACTTGCCGCCCCTGCTGTCAAGCTTGCATTTGACGCAGAAAAACCAGCACCCACAGGCAGAGCCATTGCCGCCCCTGACAGCATATTGGCGAGACCCAAAGCCACTAATTCTCGGTTGGGATCGACTTGTTCACCTGTTTGGCTAGATAGCATCTGCACCGATTCCCACGATTCAGCAAAAATAATCAATAATAACGCTGGTGCAAGTTGGCATACCGAAATCCACTGCTGGGCTGTCAGTTGTGGGAAATGAATGCCCAAATTGCTCAATGGAATCACTCCTACT
>NZ_DALZSV010000107.1:0-1801 GCF_032014955.1 Moraxella sp. CTOTU47724 | reverse complement strand
GACAGGTGTTAAAGCTGTTTTTTTCTGCCACGACCCACATAATGCCTTTTTTTTGCAGCCACTTTGCCATCCATGGCGCCTCCTTACCACTGACGATGATGGGTAAGTCAGTCTGCTGATACACTTGGCTGGCTTTAATCAATCGACTTTCGGTAAGTTGGTTAATCACAATCTCATTTTGCTGGTTATTGGTTAATCCGCCACCTAATACCACAATCGCCGTTGCAGGATTGACACTCACCGCCGATTCTGGCAGGCGATAACAATCTAAGATAAACAATACAATGGTAGAAAACAGCGGTGTAAAAAAACTGAGTGTAATTAGACACCCCACCAATACCACAACGGTCAAAATCTGTTTGATGATTGAAAAAAATCGCTCAAGGTAGTTAATGAGCTTGGCGAATGCTACCATCAGATTCAATCCAAACCGGTTCAGCTTCCAATTTTATCCCAAATTTATCCAGTACAGTGTCTTGTATAAATTGCATAGTTTTGGCAACATCACATTGCGTCGCAACTTTTGGCGCATGGTTAGTCAATACTAGGGCTTGTTTTATATGAGTTAAAATCGGTGCAATGCCTTTACCCTTAAGCCCTGATTGGTCAATAAGCCAGCCAGCCGCAACTTTGCAGTAATCAGTCAAATTGCCTTGGGCATCTTTGACAGGATAATGCACCAGATTGGGGTAGCTCTGTAGTAGCTGGTCAACTTGAGATTTGGCGACGATGGGGTTTTTAAAAAAGCTGCCACAATTGGGCAAGTCGTTGGTATCGGGCAGTTTACTTTGACGAATGTCGATGATGGCATTCATGGTATCCACGGGTGTGACTTCATCGCGACCTGCTTGGCTTGCATAGTGCTGTGCAACTTTTGCCACATCCCCATACTGGGTATTGGGTTTGGCGGTTTTACTGAGGGTAAAAATGACGCTGGTAATGAGCCATTGTCCGGCTTGCTGTTTAAACAGGCTGTCACGGTAGCTAAACTCGCAATCAGCGTTGCTTAGATGATGCCAAGTTAAACTCGGTATATGAAACGCTTTTACACTGTCTATCACATCTTCAGCTTGTACCCCATACGCACCGATGTTTTGTACGGGACTGCCACCCACCCAGCTTGGGATTAACGCCAAATTCTCCAATCCATACCAACCTTGATGGACCGTGTCTACGACGAGCGTATGCCAATCCTCGCCAGCCATCACCTCAAGGGTTATCGTTTGGCTATCTTCAAACAGGATATTTTTACCTTTAAGACTGGGTGACACAACAACCGCGTCCAATACTTCAGGCAAAATGATATTACTGCCATTAGATAGCACCACAAACGCTTGTTGATGGGCTGCCAGTCGTTTAAAAGTCGGCTCAATATCAGATAAGTCAGTTAGGCGAATGAACTGTTTGGCTTGACAGGCTAATGCCATAGTATTGTATGCGCTAATATCCACATAGCTAGCATTAGCCTGCACAGGGTTAGGTTCAAAAAAATTGGTCATAAAATATCGTTAATAATCGGCAGAGTTGCTCATCGCCAGTGCAATGACTAGTGCAATGATAAAGTGCTTATTATAACGAAATCTCAAAGGGAAAATCGGGATTTTTATGACCCCATGACAGCCAATTAAAAACCTTCTTCATCACTGCCAAAATGGTTAATATCCCTAAAACGGCTCAGCTGACGACGCTGTTTTTTATTTGGGCGATGATCGGGGCGGGCAAGGTTAGCAAGTTTTTTCTGTTCGGTGAAAAATTCTCGTTGACTGATACTGGCATCGGTCTCTTGATAAAGCACACTGGC
>NZ_DALZSV010000106.1:0-1916 GCF_032014955.1 Moraxella sp. CTOTU47724 | reverse complement strand
ACGTTATCAATGGCGAGCGATTTTTCCAGTAAATATCCTGTAAAAAACTCCCCTACTTTTTGAGTGGCGATAGCACCACCAAAATTTTGTGATAGGTACCACCATAGAGCGCCTGCAAACAACACAGACACGCCCACCCAAATGGCACTCCAAATACCCGCTTGTTTCATCGAAACCGCTTCACCATTTTTTGGGGTTTTAAAGGTAAAAAAATCAACCAATAACAGTATCGCTACGATAGCAAAGAACACGGCATACAGCATGGGACTGCCAATGCTCATGAGTTCTGTCATTTGATTCGCTGCTGCAAGTAACATTATCGCTCCTTAGTGTGTATTTACAAACTATGGTTGGCAATAAGTCAAAGGATTATGAAAAAATGCTAAGCACAAAAAACCTTGACTCACACCGACCAAATATGTGGTTGTGTTAAGTCAAGGTCTGGCTTACTATTTGATAATTAGCGCAATATATGGCTAAAAAATAGCTGATTTACCGGTAAGCGGCTACTTACGTAATGACGATAAATCACAAACTGTTAAAGTGAGAAGTTACTCCCCTTGATAGCGATAATGTAGCAGATAAACGATGACTTATCAATTGAATTTATCAATCAGTAAATTTTGAATTTATTGTTTATGTTAGCTAGCGTATTTACAGCTTAACAAGTCAATTAAATACTTTCCCCATACAGTTAGGATGATAAACTAACACCCATGCGTAAAATTATTCATATCGATATGGATGCGTTCTTTGCCAGTGTTGAGCAACGGGATAATCCTGAGTTACAAGGTAAACCTTTGGTCGTTGGCGGTGATCCCAATGGGCGCGGTGTCGTCGCAGCAGCAAGTTATGAGATACGCAAGTTCGGTGTGCATTCTGCCATGTCATGCTATCGAGCGCGTCAGCTATGTCCACAAGCAATTTTTGTCAAACCACGCTTTGAGGTGTATCATGAAGTTAGTGAGCAAATTCGTGCCATTATGTACCAATATACGCCACTGGTCGAACCTTTATCACTGGATGAGGCGTATCTAGATGTGACCAATAGCCCGCATGAAAAAAATTCTGCGACACTAATCGCCAATCGCATTCGCCAACAGATTTTGCGACAAACGCAGCTGACCGCTTCAGCCGGGGTGTCTTATAACAAAATGCTTGCCAAAATCGCGTCAGATTTAAATAAACCCAACGGAATTGCGGTTATCACACCTGAGCAAGGATTGGACTTCATCGCCAATTTACCGGTAAAAAAATTTCACGGGATTGGCAAAGCCACCGTCAAAATGTTGCATGACATGGGTATATTTACAGGATTGGATTTACGCAATACCCCAGCGGACGTATTAAAACAACGCTTTGGCAAACGGGGTGATTTCTTTCACCAAATTGCCCACGGTATTGATAATAGAGAGGTTAAAGCTGAGCGCAAACATAAATCTGTCGGTTCTGAGACAACGTTTGTACACAATACCATGGATGATAAAGTCATTGTGGCTGCCCTATATCGCGAAAATAGCCAAGCGTTTAAAGATTTACAAAAAAAGCAGCGTTACGCTCGCACCATCACCATTAAAATCAAATACAGCGATTTTAGTGTGATTACCCGCTCTCATAGTATTTCTTCCCACTTTGAACAAGAATCCGATGCCCATTATTGGATTCAATGGCTATACGACCATACCTCAAAACTTTTACCCGTACGTTTGGTTGGGGTGACTTATTCAAATTTGCTGCAAGCTGAAGCCTCACCACAGATGCCATTATTATAAGCCACTATAAGCCAAATTTTGCCAATATATTTTTGTATTTGACCGTTTAAATAATTTTTATGTAAATGCTAACAACAGTAAAACCCTGCTATATTGCAGTGTCTTACTTTATTGCTATACTACTTAATTAAAATTAGATGAGCC
>NZ_DALZSV010000105.1:0-1982 GCF_032014955.1 Moraxella sp. CTOTU47724 | reverse complement strand
GATGGCCGCCGGACCCGCTTTTAAAATCGTAATGAAGGGTAAGGTTGCCCCCATTAAAACAATACCAATTTTGACATAGTATTCGGTTCTCAGCACTTCCTTTAATTTATCAGCAATTGAGGTAAAATTGCCAATTAACAGACCTATGAACAAGGCTACCAAAGGACTTTCTAGTTGCCATGCTTTGACAGTCTTATTACTGCTTAAAATCAAAATGCCCGCCGCCATCAAAAACAATAGGACAAATTTGGCTAAAAATGGGGGTAACTTTATTTCAGGTTGCGCGGATTTGGCACCCAAAAATAGCAATAACCCGAAACCAATTCCTAAGCTTAGCAGTCCTAGGATTGAATGGCTAACTAGGTTAAATAACTCACTAAAGTCTGACCAAGGTTTTATTTTAACATTTAAGTTGGCAATAGGTATTTGCGATATATACAAGGTGCAAATCACTACCACAATAAATAGTCCCAGTACAACCGACCAATTATCCTCATTTTTTAAAAATTTCATGACCTCACGCTCCTTTCTCCCAGTATTGATATAGCACTTGTATCAAATGAAAAAGGCATTATTCCATAAATTATTGATTACACTTAGTAACCATAACTGATATGAATATAATAAATTCTGCTAACAGGCGGTACTGTGAGCGCATAATGTTTAGGTGGATTTTACTTACTGACTTAGCACCAATAAAAGCACTGAGCAAAGCTTCGGCTAGCCCAGACAGAAAAATCAAATCGATTAATTTTATCATTAAAAAAGCCCATTAATTTTTTAATGGGCTTTTGCTCAATAAAGGGTGGCAAAGAGTGCCAAAAGGTGTCAGTTGCTTGTCATTGAACGATTGACAGACTCAATGCACCGCTAAAATCTTATCCAGCACAATTTGCTCAAGTGGCGCAGTTTTAGTCATATTATTACGGGGATGTGGCAATAAGATTGGCAAGTCTAGTCCAATTTTGCCTTGTTCAATTAAAATCACCCTATCAGCAGTGATGACCGCTTCACTGACATCATGGGTCACTAAAATCACCGTAAATCGATGTTCTTGCCATAATTTGACCAACAGTTGCTGCATATCAAGACGGGTTAACGCATCTAGCGCCCCCAATGGCTCATCAAGTAGCAACAGCTGGGGACGATGAATAATCGCTCTGGCCAAAGCCACTCGCTGCTTTTGCCCCCCTGACAATGCCGATGGCCAATCATCCGCTCGCTCTGCCAAGCCGACTTCCGCTAACGCTTTCAACGCTTGCGCTTTCCAATCTGGCATTTTTAGCCCAAGCCCCACATTTTCCAGTACCGTTTTCCAAGGTAATAATCGGTCATCTTGGAACATCAGCCGCGTGGATTGTCGCCATGCCTGAGGCGACATTGCTTGATTGGCAATTGACATGGCTGTCAACTCCCCACTACTCGCCGTTTCTAACTGAGCAAGTAAACGTAGCAACGTTGATTTACCACAGCCACTGTGCCCGACAATAGCGATAAAATCACCACTTTGAATGTGCAAATCTAGGTTTTTAATGACTTCTCGATTGTCAAATTTTTTGACCACATTGGTTAAGCTTAAAGCCAATCCTGTTGAGGTTTTTAATGGCGTTCTGGATGACGCTGACAATGGTGCTGACAATGGCGTTGACATTAGTGTGCTCCTTGTTGATACGCGGGGTGCCATTTGAGCCAAACAAACTCAAGCTTTTTGGCAATAAAATCGGCTATAAACCCTAATAATGCATAAACCAAGATTGAAAACATAATGATATCAATCTGAAAAAACTCGCGAGCGTGCATGGCTAAATACCCAATGCCTGTGGTGGCCGAAATGGTTTCCGCCACAATCAGCGTCAGCCACATAATGCCCAATGAAAAACGCACCCCCACCAAAATACTCGGCAATGCCCCAGGTAAAATCACTTCTTTAAACAATGCCCAACCTGTTAAATCATAGCTTTTTGCCATCTCAACCAGATGTT
>NZ_DALZSV010000104.1:0-2085 GCF_032014955.1 Moraxella sp. CTOTU47724 | reverse complement strand
TAAGTCGCTCACTGCTCGTCATTGGGCAGTGCTTTAATTATTGGGTTTGGTATTATATCACCAAAAGCCAGATGGCTCAAAAGGAAAACAGGCAACTACGAAAGAAACTCGAGATTATATCGATGCGCATCCTTATGATTTATCGGGTTATGCAAAGCTTAAATTAACTATTAATACGTGGGATAAACAGAAAAAAGAAAAAACGAATCAACCTAAATTCAGAGGGTTTGGGAGGTAGTTTGATAGGATAATATTTGAAACGCTGTGTCATTTCAAAGGGCTGTGTCATTTCAAAGGATTGTTAACTAAAATGTGTCACCCTTTGAGTTTGAAAAGCGGTATTATGATAATTTAATCCTGTCAGGCAGCATAGCCTGACGTAATTAATGAACAATAGTAGATATTTTCCGTATCCACTACGAGCCTAGCTCTCCGTCTTGCACTCGGGCAAAGCAGGGCTATGCCCGAAGTGGAATCACCTGTGGTACCCACCGATGCGGCAAGCCCTGATTGTTTAAGCCGTTCACCGTATTTAATCGATAGATACTGGCTACCTTTATCGGAATGGTGAATCACTCCGCTTGGTCTACCTCTAGCGTCTAAGGCTTGATTTAGGGCATCTAGAACCAGCTGAGTGTCCATATGATTCGATACTTTCCAACCCACAATAACTCGCTTGAATACGTCGATGACAAAGGCGGTGTACACCCAGTCTGATTTAGTTTTGATGTAGGTAAAATCTGCGACCTGAGGAGCACTGCTCTGCAAGCGTCTTTTCTTGTTTGGGCTATCAGCAGTAAAGTTGCGTTTGACCAAATCATTAGGGTTTTGTTGTCCTGATCGCTGTTTGGTGGTGATTTTGCCTTTACCACGCCATACGCCTTGGATGCCTGCTTGTTTCATGAGCCGTTCAACGCTACAGCGAGCCAGTTTGGGTAAGTCATTCTGTTTGAGTTTGTGCCAAACTTTACGAATGCCATATCGACAGCCACTGGCTTGCCAAATCTGTTTGATTTTCTCCAGTAAGTAGGTATCGCTTTGTTTACGTCGACTTTGCTTTTCTGGGTTATCTTGTTCATCTTTGATGCGATAGTAGGTGGATGGGGCGATTGGCAGGATTCTGCAAATCGAAAGGGCCCCATGGTTGTGTTTTTCGTCATCAATGAATTTGACCATTACTTTGGTTTGCGGTCGAGCTTTGCCTGTGCTTTGAGTAGTAACGATAACAGGATTTTGCCTAGCTAGGTGCTTTTTATGCCATGAGCGTAGGGTTTCGGGTGTGCAGCCAAATTTGGGGGCGATGGCTTGGATGGACGCCCACAGTGAGGGATAATCTTTTTGTGATTCAATCAGTAATTCGACGGCTCGTGTCTTAACTTCTGCCCTGTATTGTTTGCTTTTCATAAGGGTATTGTCTCAGAGTTTTAGGTCTCCGACAATCCAAGTACAGTTCAGTCTTTAAGTGACATATGTATCCTCGCTAAAGAGCGAACCGAATCGTCTTATCATAAGACATATAAACCAAATACGTCAGTGATAAAGTGTGTTAATTTGTGCTTTTTACCAAAAGTAATTTGCCATGTATTCAAAAATACCAAACATCTTTACTCCTGCAATGAGCAACACTACCGCCAGTAATTTATTGAGCATTGGGTCGGCAAGGCGTTTACTGCCATAAGTCGCTCCGACAAAGCCACCCACCAATGCCACCGCCAACCAAATCGGTAATTCGCATGGGAGCTTACCGCCTGTCATCAGCAATCCCAACAGCCCAGACATCGAATTAACCAAAATAAATGCCGAGGCAATTCCTGCCACTACTTTTGGGCTTGCCCAGTTGCTAAACAACAAAATCGGACTCAAAAACACACCACCGCCCACACCTGTCAAACCTGACAACAAACCGAGTATCGAACCGACCACAGCCAACAGCCACTGTGACACAGGTTTTAGTGAATGGTCAGCGGTTAAGACTTTGGCAGATTTGAACGAATAAAGGGCAGAAAATACCAATACTGCCCCCACAATCGGGTTGTAAAAGTAGCTTGGCAAATGGGTCATACCGCCAATAAATGCCATTGGTAC
>NZ_DALZSV010000103.1:0-2472 GCF_032014955.1 Moraxella sp. CTOTU47724 | reverse complement strand
CGCTCTAGCCTTTGCTTATCATTGGCTGAAGCTTTGAATGTTCAACAGAACCTAGTATAACAGACTATGCATTTAAAATTAACCTCAAAATTTAAATGCTATAGGCTTAAAAAAAACGGGTAATGTGAAGGTTATTCAGAATTTAGCAAATCCACTCCCGCTCTCTTCAACTCCCCTTTCGCCGTCACATAATGATATAGCGTACTGCTGGGAATATCGCCAAGCTCTTTGCAAATCGCTGGAATACTTTTGGTTTGGTCAGCCATTAAATGCTGGGCATAACGCAGTTTCTCTGCCGTCATGATTCTAGGTCGCCCGCCTTTACGACCACGAGCCCGAGCGGCAGCAATCCCCTCCTTGACTCGCTGGCGGATAATGTTACGCTCCATCTCCGCAAACGCTGCTTGTATTTGTAAAAATGCCCGACCTGCAGGGGTTGTGGTATCCATCGGTGAATTAATCGCTTTAAAGCCAATGTCTTTTTCGGCTAATTCATCAATGAGTTTGATTAAGTCACTGGCTAACCGCCCTAACCTATCCAAATCCAAAACAACTAGCACATCCCCTTTTCGCAGATAATTCAGACAATCATCCAACCCTTTACGTTGGGAGTTACTACCCGATGCTTTATCCTCAAAAATTCGCTCACAGCCAATTTCTGTTAACGCATCAACTTGACGATCGAGTAATTGTTTCCCTTCAGATGTTGAAACCCTGGCATAACCGATAAAACTCATTTTTTATTACCAATTTTTACTGTCTATGGTCATTGCCTTAATTTATGAGATAGCTAACAACAACCCAATTTTCTGTTTAATTGTCTCAAGCTCAGCTTGACTGACATTGCCTTTATGCTTTGCGTTACGTGCTTTCCAATCCAAACTTTTGACTTGGTCCGATAAGGCAACATTTTGCGGTGTACCTTCAATGGTGACTTCAAACGGGTAGCCTTTGATTTTGGTAGTTAAAGGACAACAAATCACTAACCCTGTGGCTTGGTTATAAGCTTTGGGCGTTAATACCACAGCAGGACGATGACCTGCTTGTTCATGTCCTGCTTGAGGGTCAAACTCTAGCCAAATAATATCGCCAACCTCAGGTATATAACTCATAGCAATTCCTTACCGACAGGCTGACCAAAGTCGATTTCGCTATGCACATTATCTGGGGTGATTTGACCTAATAATTGTTCTAAGGTTTCTTGAGAGTCTATAATCGGTTCAATGATAATCCGCCCTGCTTCGGCTCGTACATCGACCTTTTTTTCAGCACTCAAATTTAACTCGGTTAAAATACCTGCAGGAATTCTAACCCCAATACTGTTACCCCATTTTCTCATCGTGACTTGCATTTTTTACCTACCTGGCGTTTGATAAACATTCAACCCTAATTATACATTGTATAATTATACTTATCTAGTAATAAAATTAATCACGATAAATAATAACTAGCAAGTCTTATCATAATTAGATTTATTTGGCTTTATCGTGAAATAAATAGAATAAAAAAGCGCCGAATTGGCGCTGATTTACAAAATCACGAAAAACAATAGGTTTTCGTGACATTGTACTTATAATATTATTTATGGACAATATTCCATATATTAATTTTATTTATTTTACTTGTGTAAAATTAATATTTTTCTTATAAACAGACATTTTTTAATTTTTATATGACTGTTGAAACCTTATCATTTATCTTGACAAGGTTTTATCATAAGTTTCTCGTTTTTCAAGCACTTTATCCAGTAATGCAATACCTGCAGTAATATCGCCTTTAGCGGCTCGAGCTTTGAAGCGAGTTTCAATATCTTGTTTAGCAATCATTAAGGTCATGGCTTCATCAATCAGTTTATTAACACTAACTCCACGAGATACTGCAAGGCTTTTGATACGCTCATGTTTTTCTTCAGTTACTCTAAGTGTGATAACGGACATTATGTATCTCCAATAATTGTTTAGGGGTGATGACTTTAAAACTATCAAAGATTAATTCGCTTTGGCGAAAGTCTTTTAAATTCTTCGTAATGATATAATCAGCATTTCCCGCTACAGCCAATTCAACAATAAAATTATCCCCTTCGTCTTTGAGATTGGGTCGCCATAGATAGCTGACATCAATCAAGCGACATACTGAATATAACGCATTAAATAGGACTTCTCGCTCTGTAAAGATTAATGCCACAGGGTGGTCGAATACGGATTGACGTCCAATTAGGTCTTCATACTCAAACAATAGCGCATGACTGACTAAAGGCGTAAAGTTCCCCGTTAGGCAACCACGAATGACTAAATTGTCATATCGGGAGCCTAAACAAGCCCCGACGATGATATTAGTATCTAAAATAATTTTCATAAAAATGCTATCATATGTGATAGCACTTAGTATACAAGATATCGATTTAATAATCGAATTTTCTTTTTTTACTTGAGCATAGTTCGCCTATCAATTTCCGCTCGCAACTTACTGGAC
>NZ_DALZSV010000102.1:0-2643 GCF_032014955.1 Moraxella sp. CTOTU47724 | reverse complement strand
TTGGGTTTGATTCTTTCATATAGCTATAATACTATATTTTATGGGTTTGGTATTAATAACGACCTATTTTGGATGGAAGCTTTTTTGGCGAGATTTAGGATAGATTTGGATAGTTGAATTAAGCCATCTACTTATTTGGCTTGGCTGACTGGTGCTTATTTTGACTAGTACTAGGTTTAACTATCGATTCGGTTCTTAGTTTCATAAAATGTTTTCATTTGGCATAGTTGTTTTTTATTAATTTAACGTATCTAACGTATGTGCACCGTGGAGTGACACATGCCGCTAAACTCATCATTTGAGTATTGTGATGATTTGGCTTTGACCTATCCTGCGTCGATTTCGATGTCGGTCAAAGCATTTTTAAGCCCTTTAACTTTATACCCGTTTCAACATCCTTTATTACGCTTTAGTAAATACGCGACCCAATTTAAACGCTTGCAATTCTTCCCTATTCAATTCAAACCTTGTTTGGGTGGGGAGATGTCGCCAAAAATTGCCCAGTCTCGTGTGCCAGCGGTGCCTAGCCATGTGCAAGATTTGGGGCAACTGGCGAATCCGTCCGCTCGGCTCATTGAGCGCTTTATCAAGCCGCTAAAATGGTTGAGTGCCAGTAAAAAGCTGGCAGCTGTGATGGGGATTGGTTTGCCCTTAGCTTATGTTGCCACCCAGGTGGGTGTTGCTGATAAAGTCGTTAATGGCAATGCTATCAATACCCTTGCCTCACCTACTAGCATGGTTGCAGCACCAAAAATGGCGACTTTTGATAGTATTCTATCTCAAAAGCAGCTGCGTATTGCCACCGTCAATGGTAATACCACCTATTTTGCTCAGGATGGTTTTGAGCACGGCTTTGGCTATGATGTCATGCGCCATTATGCCAAGCGATTGGATGTTACCCTGAGCACACAAGTGTTTGCCACTGATGCGGACGCGATGGCGGCTGTCAAAACGGGCAAAGCCGATGTCGCCTTGACTAATGGGTCGGATTACCAAAACGCCACCGCCACTGCGTTATCATCGCTGAGTCTAAGCTGCGACAAAGATTATTTATCACAGCAGGGTCTCAACGAGCATGTTGCCATACAGCTAAACCCCAATGATGTCAAACTCAACGACGATGTAAAAAACTTCCTGTGTGGCGGTCAATCGCTCACCCGTAATCAACATTTAGCCGCGTTTTATAGTCAAACACCATTGGCAGAGCCGTTTAATCAACAACATTTTGCCGATACCATGACACGCGTGTTGCCCATTTATGAACCATCTTTTAAGCAGACAGCAAACAAATACCGTCTTGATTGGGAACTGCTTGTGGCAATGGGGTACCAAGAATCGCATCTCGATGCAGAAGCCACTTCGCCAACGGGTGTGCGCGGTATCATGATGTTAACCAATGCCACTGCCAATGCGATGGGCGTTGATAATAGGACTGACCCGACGCAGAGCATCCAAGGGGGCGCTAAGTATCTCAGTCAGCTGCAACATGAATTTGCCCAAGTACCAGCATCGGATCGGGTATGGTTTACCCTAGCGGCTTACAATATGGGTCCCCAAGCGATTAAAGATATCCAGCAGATTTTGCAAAAGCGCGGTATTGATGGCAACAATTGGGCAGCCGTGTATCAGTATTTGAAAGTCAATAGTCAAAGCAATAGCCGTTACGTGCAATGCTTAGATTACGTCACCCATATTCGCAGTTATTTGGAGGCGTTAAAATTAGACAAAGTCAATCATCGTCAATTGACTTGATGAGTGTGTGTATAAAAAACGGCAAATTTTCAAAAAAGAATGGTTTAACGCCATTCTTTTTTTTATGCTATCACTTAGTCGTTTTTAAAAATTACTGAATTTATTGTTAACATTACCAACCTAAGGATACCACGTGACCCAGCTCCAGAATCAGCCCCACACTCAATCAAGCACTCAGCCTGTTTATGCCAACCAATACCGTATTTATTTGGAAGATACCGATGCAGGCGGCATTGTATATCACGCCAATCATTTAAAGCTGTTTGAGCGTTGTCGCCGCGATTGGTTACGGGAATTGGGAATGACCAATTATTTTTATCAAGCGCATTCAGCCGACGCTGTGAGTCAAGACGTTACTCACCATAGCGATAGTGGCAAGCCTGATATCCAATTTGTAGTGAGCCAAGCCAACATCCGCTATGTGCGTCCGATTCTGCTTGATAGCGAAGTCACCGTTGTGATTGAAACGGCAGACTGTAAATCTGCGTCATTACAGCTTGAGCAGCGGATTTATGATAGCCACCAGCAGCTGTTAAGCCAAGCGGAGATAAGTATTGTATGCGTGGCTACTAGCAAAGATGAAAAAGGGCAAACCCAAGTTCGCCCTACCCGTTTGCCCAAAGCGTTTGTGCAGCTGCTGCAGCTCGCTCGGTAACTTTAGGGTTATTTTGCTTTATAAAGGTTATTTTGCTTTACAAGTTTGACAGATAACTTGCTCATCTTCTAGGCGGTATGCCATCATACTGCCGCCCCATACACACCCTGCATCCGTGGCTCTGGCATTTGCCAAATCTACTTTGGCTTTTAGCGCCGCCCAATGACCAAATAAAATTTTGCGTTCGCGCGGCACTTGCCATTCAAACCACGGACGAAACCCCTCTGGCATTTTAT
>NZ_DALZSV010000101.1:0-2675 GCF_032014955.1 Moraxella sp. CTOTU47724 | reverse complement strand
GGCACAGACAAACACAACCAAACCAAAACGACGGACATACAGCAAAGAACTCAAGGCCTATCTCGTAGAACAAGCCTTAACAGGCAAACGCTCGATTGCTAGCCTAGCTCAAGGACACGGCATCAACCCAAATTTACTACAGAAATGGATAAAATCTGTCAGAGACGAGAAAATCGCAGCAACCTTATCTCAACCATTAGCCAGCTCAAATATCGAAACCAATCTCATTGATCATGGGTCTGAGCCTGCTTTCTTACCCGTTATCCTGCAACATAAAACCAAGCACGAAATAACACCGCAAGCAACTGCCTTCGCCCCAACCCTCACAGGCATACAGCTTCAAATCCCTAAGCATAACGGGACGCCAATAACGTTAAGCATTGCTCAAATTGACACCCATAGCCTTATTGAACTGCTACGGGGCTTACAATGATACAAATCAACCAAATCTGGCTATCCACGACAGCCATGGACATGCGAAGTGGCAGCAACAAACTACTCGCCTTTATTCTAGAAAAACACCATGGTATCAAACCGCACTGTGCCTACCTATTTTACAACAAAACAGGGACACGGCTAAAAGTGCTCATTCATGACGGACTAGGCGTTTGGCTGTGTAGCCGAACTCTAGATGACAGCAAATTTCATGGACTCAGTGAACGTCTCATGCGACATCACAGCCAATCCAACCAAAACACAGGGTTTGCCATCAATCAACAACAATTTAACGCCCTTATCAGCGGATTAGCTTGGCACAACTTAGGCAAAGAGATACTCACCCCCGTCATCTGAATCATAACATTAAAAAATTCCCACTATCACAACCAACTCGCTGACAAGCTATAGTGATTATGGCAACATAGCGCCATGACCAATCACAGCCCAACCGACCTAACCAATCCTAGCTACGCTGAACTATTGGCTAAAATAGCCCTGCTTGAACAACAACAAAAACAGCAGCAAGATGCGTATCAACAGCGTCTACGAGAGCAGCAGCAACAATACGAAAAACAGCTTAAAGCCTATCAGGTTCAAATCGAACATCTCATCGAAAAACAAAAACTGCTCATTCACCAACTATTTGGACAAAAGAACGAAGCATTAACGCCCAAACAAGACCATTTGGGCAAAGAATCTGCTCTAGAAGACCTATCTGCCCTTGAACAAATTAAAGACAATGCTCAAGCCGAGCTTGATAACGACAGCCATACTGCATCGACAAACGAATCGGTCAATACAGATAGCCAAATGCTTATCACCCAAAGTGAAAGTAAGCAAACCGACACAAACTCAGATGACAACAAACCAGCGAAACCCAAACGCGAGCGGCGTATTGTCATCCCTGATAACCTAGAAGTCCGAACCATCATTCATGAGCCTGAATCAATCACTTGTGGTTGTGGCTGTCAAATGAAACAAATTGGCGAAGACGTACAAGACAAACTCGGACTTATCCCTGCTTGCTTTTACCGTGAACGCCACATCTATCCCAAATACGCTTGTCAGCATTGCCAACGTCAATCTTTTAGCAAACAGCCAATTGACGACACCCAAAACCAAAATCACCGCCTAATTCAAGCCAAAGTCCCTGCGGGGGTCATCGTTAAAAGCATTGCCACCGCTGAGCTACTAGCCCACATCATCATTAGCAAATTTGCTGATCATCAGCCACTATACCGTCAAAGCCTAATCTATGGGCGAAGTGGCGTGCATTTATCCGACTCAACAATGGCAGACTGGGTAGGACGCTGTGGTGTCGCCCTTGAGCCACTGGTGAAACCCTTGCATGAATTACTATTAACCCAACCGATTCTGCATGCCGATGAAACCCCTGTCAATATTTTAAAGTTTAATAACAATAAGGGTAAGTTAAAGCAAGGCTATGTTTGGGCGTATCTGACCCCACAACATTGTCAAAGCTATGGTGGTTTTAAAGCCGTGGTGTATGACTTTGCCGAAAGTAGGCGAAATGAACACCCCAAAGCCTTTTTAGATAAGTGGCAGGGTCAGCTCATTTGCGATGATTACAATGGCTATAAGTGTTTGTTTAATCAAAAGCAAGCGGTTATCGAAGTCGGCTGTATGGCTCATGCCAGACGTAAATTCCATGAGCTTCATATCAAGGGTCAGAGTTTGGTGGCTCATGAAGCGTTGGCATTATTTCAAAAGCTGTATGCGGTTGAATGCCAGATTGATGCGTTATTTGAGAAAAATGAGACGCCAAGCCCTAGAGTCGCTACAACGGTAGTTGCCATCAGGCAACAACACGCAAAACCGATTGCCAAAGCGTTATATCGTTGGTTACAGGAAAAAAGGTTAGGCACAACCAAGAACGCAAGTATTACCAAAGCAATCGAGTATTGCTTAAAACGGTGGCAAGCTCTGACACGTTATCTTGAGGATGGCAGTTTGCCGATTGATAATAATTGGGCGGAGAATCAGATGCGTCCTTGGGCGCTCGGGCGTAAGAATTGGTTATTCGCAGGATCGCTTAAAAGTGGGCAGCGTGCTGCGGTGATTATGTCGCTTATCCAGTCGGCTCGTTTGAATGGGTTGGATGTTTATGCCTACTTGTCTGATGTGCTTAAACGTCTGCCTACCCATAAAGATAAGGATATTGATGAGCTCCTGCCTCATGTTTGGAAAATGCAATAGGGGTTGGTCGGATGCTTACT
>NZ_DALZSV010000100.1:0-3292 GCF_032014955.1 Moraxella sp. CTOTU47724 | reverse complement strand
CGTACGTTTAGTTGGGGTGACTTATTCAAATTTACTGCAAGCTGAAGCCTCGCCACAGATGCCATTATTGTAAGCCACTATAAACCAAATTTTGCCAAGATATTTTTTAGCTAAACGTTCAAAAAATTTTTATGTAAATGCTAACAATAGCAAAACCCTGCTATATTGCAGGGTCTTACTTTATTGTTATCCTATTTAAGTAAAATTAGATGAGCCTAACTTTAATCTAACGATGGTTAGGTAAGCTGTGCTACATTAATTTTGTTGGCTTCTTCAGTATATTCGCTCATACGGTCGAAGTTTAAGTATTTGTAGATATCGGCTGACATGCTGTTAAGCTTACCAGCATATTGTTGGTATTCTTCGTTAGTAGGTAGTTTACCAAGTACTGCAGCCACCGACGCCAACTCGGCAGAAGCCAAGTACACGTTGGCACCTTGACCTAAACGGTTCGGGAAGTTACGTGTCGAAGTTGATACGGCGGTTGATTTTGGTGCGATACGCGCTTGGTTACCCATACACAGTGAACAACCCGGCATTTCAGTCCGTGCGCCCGCTTGTGCATAGACATTATACAGACCTTCATCCATCAATTGGCGTGCATCCATTTTAGTGGGTGGTGCAATCCATAGACGTGTGGTCAAGCTACCCGCAGGTACTTCTTTTAACAACGCGCCCGCTGCACGGAAGTGACCGATGTTGGTCATACATGAACCGATGAATACTTCATCAATCTTGTCGCCAGCAACGTCTGCCAAGGTTTTGGCGTCATCTGGGTCGTTTGGACAGCAAAGAATCGGTTCTTTGATGGCGCTCATATCGATAGTGATGTCAGCAGCATATTCTGCATCTGCATCAGCACGTAACAATGTTGGGTTGGCAAGCCATGCCTCCATACCTTTGATACGGCGTGCAATCGTACGCGCATCGCCATAACCTTCAGAAATCATCCATTTGAGTAGGGTGATGTTTGACGTTAGGTATTCTTTTACTGATTCTTCAGACAGGGTGATAGTACAACCTGCGGCTGAACGTTCGGCAGAGGCATCTGATAATTCGAATGCTTGTTCAACGGTTAAGTCTTCTAAACCTTCGATTTCTAAGATACGGCCGTTAAATACGTTTTTCTTACCGGCTTTCTCAACGGTCAATAAACCTTCTTTGATGGCTTGGTAAGGAATCGCATGTACCAAGTCACGCAAGGTGATACCAGGCTGCATTTCACCGACAAAACGTACACGAACTGATTCTGGCATATCCAATGGCATCACACCAGTTGCTGCAGCAAACGCCACTAGACCAGAACCTGCTGGGAACGAAATACCCATTGGGAAGCGGGTATGTGAGTCACCACCTGTACCAACGGTATCAGGCAATAGCATACGGTTTAACCATGAGTGAATAATACCATCACCTGGACGTAATGATACACCGCCACGATTCATGATGAAGTCAGGGAGTGTGTGCTGAGTTTCTACATCGATTGGTTTTGGATAAGCTGCGGTATGACAGAATGATTGCATGACCAAATCTGCAGAGAAGCCTAAACAAGCCAAGTCTTTTAATTCGTCACGAGTCATAGGACCTGTGGTATCTTGCGAACCCACGGTGGTCATTTTTGGTTCACAGTAGGCACCAGGACGAATACCTTCTACGCCACAGGCTTTACCGACCATTTTTTGCGCTAAAGTATAGCCTTTACCGGTGTCTGCAGGTTGTTCTGGTTTTGCAAAAATGTCAGACGCGCCCAAACCTAGATATTCACGGGCTTTGTTGGTTAAGCCACGACCTACAATCAATGGAATACGACCACCGGCACGCACTTCATCGAGCAGCGTTGGTGATTTTAATTCAAAAGTTGCAAGCACTTCGTCAGAATCATGTTTGGTGATTTTGCCGTCATGTGGGTAGATATCAAATACATCACCCATGTTAAGTTTGCTAACATCCACTTCGATAGGTAATGAGCCCGCATCTTCCATGGTGTTGAAGAAAATCGGTGCGATTTTACCACCCAATACCAGGCCGCCGGCACGTTTGTTTGGCACGCCTTGGATGTCGTCACCCATTAACCATAATACGGAGTTGGTCGCTGATTTACGGCTTGAACCGGTACCGACCACATCACCCACATATGCCAATGGAATACCGTCTTTTTTCATCTCTTCGATTTGTTTCATCGGGCCAATCACGCCGTCTTGGTCTGGCACAATGCCTTCACGCGCATTTTTTAGCATGGCTAATGCGTGAAGGGGGATGTCTGGACGTGACCATGCATCTTGGGCAGGTGACAAATCATCGGTATTGGTTTCACCGGTGACTTTGAAGGTTTTGTAAGTGGCTTTTTTTGGCACTTCAGGACGGCTGGTGAACCATTCGGCGTTTGCCCAAGATTGTAACACCTCTTTGGCCACTTCATTGCCCGCTTCCGCTTTTTCAGTGACATCATTAAAGGCATCAAATACCAGTAAGGTTTTTTTCAGCGCGTCGCCCGCAGCTTTCGCCAATTCTTTGTCGTCTAATGCTTGAATTAATGGTTCAACGTTGTAACCACCTTGCATATGACCCAGTAACTCAATCGCTTTTAGTTTTGAAATCAGGGGAGAAGTGGTTTCGCCTTTAACGATAGCTGCTAGAAATGCCGCTTTAACATACGCTGCTTGGTCAACCCCAGGTGGAATACGGTTTTCTAATAAGTCTACAAGTGTTTCTTCTTCACCCGCTGGTGGATTTTTTAATAGTTCAACCAAATCAGCCGTTTGCTGTTCGTTAAGTGGCTGTGGCACAATACCCTGTGCCGCACGATTTTCGACGTGTTTACGATAGTTCTCTAGCATGAATCGTCCTCATAGTCATGTAAGATTATTGTGTTAACCATGCGTCTGCAAGCCCTCTTCACAACACAGTTGAATTTTGAAATGGCTACTAGCCAGCATGGCTTTGGCTAAAAAATTTAACCCTTCTAATATACTTGAAATGTGATGAAATGTTAATGAGAAAATACGTTTTTGTTAACATAGCCATTATTTTTTAAAAAAATAGCCCAATAATTTTTAATAAATGCGTTTGAGCCGATTGTCGCTTTTTTTACTAGGATGGAAAATAACTTTGGCTGTGTACTTTAAACAACAAAGCTTATCCCAAAATAGTTTAAATTCGTCAGCATAGATTTCTGTTATAATAACCCCCTAAAATCTGCTCAGTGAATTCAAGGATTAATCATAGCAATGACCGACACTGTACAAACTTTTGCCCCTTCAACGCCGCACACCGATAGACCCATCGCTCGTGA
>NZ_DALZSV010000099.1:0-3380 GCF_032014955.1 Moraxella sp. CTOTU47724 | reverse complement strand
TATGCGCCTTGGGATAGTTAAACATTTCCTGTGTTATATAAGTTTGATATATATTTGAAAAAATTGATTTTAAAATATTATTTAACATAATCAAAGTTGGTTAAAGTGGAGCCTTAAGACTCCACTTGCAGAAGATTCAATAAATTATTGCAACCGCTGACATGATAATAATACCTGCTATAATCGATAGCATCGACATGGTCGCTGAATACACATATTTATCGTTCATTTTATCTCTCCATAGAAAGGCTAATAGCCATATCCCAAACAGTTTTGATAAAAGCAAATATTTACACCAGCTAGATTGAGTCAAAGGTGGGCCATAAAAGGGCGTAAAGCTAAACACTACATTGGAGAGCTTAAACATTTTTCAAGTATAATGGACGTGAAAACTTTTAGCATTGTTAAGCCATTGAATTGACTATAGCATATGTACTTTCAATCTTTACAGCCTCAACAGCCATTAAGCATTGTTGAAAAGCATTACGAAACAGGGATGTGTGAGCCATTGCACAGCCATGTCTGTCATCAGCTGATTATTGTCAAACATGGCTTTATCCGGGTGACAACGCCTAACGGTCAATTTGCCATTACCCAAAATCGGGGAATATGGCTGACACAAGGTACGGAACATCACCTAACTATTTTAAAGAATACCCAAGTCTTATCTGCTTTTATTGAGCCGCTGACAAGGGCGGATTTACTTAACCGCAGTCAAGTGGTGGCGATAAGCGAGTTATTGCAAGCGTTGCTTAGCAGTGCCGTTGGTATTAACAGTCATTATCAAACCAATACCCGTGAAGCTTGGATCGTTGAGCTGATACTTGATGAACTTCGATGTTTAACACCGCTCGCAGAATTTGAAGTACCACAGCCCACTTTGCCTGAATATCGAGCCTTGCTTGAAAAAATTAGCGAGCGACTTTCTCATCCATGGGCACTTGCTGATATTGCCCACCTACTTAACATCAGTGAACGCACCGTATCACGGCAATTTACTCAGCAAACAGGGTTAAGCTTTATTGAATGGCTAAGACGGCTAAGGTTGCAGCACAGCCTTGAGCTATTATTGCAAGGTCAAAGCGTAGTCGATGTGTCATTAGCTGTTGGCTATGACAGCCCTAGTGCGTTTAGTACCGCGTTTAAACAACGCATTGGGCTATCACCGACCCAATACGTTGCTGGGTATCAGCAGAACTTTAACCATGTATAAGTTGCTTTTCTAAGGCATTAATTACCGCCTGCATGGACGTTTTTGCGACATCATCGCCAATCGCCACCCCATAAAACCGCTTATCATCTTCTGTTAGCACCACATAACAAATCGCTTGGCTATCGCTGGCTTTACCTAGACTATGCTCATCATACTGTTCGATGCTAAATCGTCTATCAAAATGGCTGTTAATCGCATTTACAAAGGCAGAGAGTATGCCATTGCCTATACCGTCAATTATTAACTCATTTGGGTTAGAAAATTCAACCGTTAAATGGTAGTCACTGGCATTGTTTTTCCCAGTAAAGCCTTGTACTTGATAGCCTGCTTGCTGAGGTAAGTTTAAGCCATAGCTGTTTTTAAATAGTTGCCAAATCTCAGCCATACTGGCTTCTTTTTCATGTTGGTGGGTGAAGTCTTTAACCCTTTGGCTAAAGTCCAGCTGAAACGTACGGGGTAATTTGATGCCATGATGGGTTTCAAGCAGCCACGCTGCGCCACTTTTACCGGATTGGCTATTTACCCGTATCACTGCTTCATAGGTTGCACCAATGTCTTTTGGGTCAATAGTAAAATACGGCACATTCCAAACACTGTTTGGATTTTCTTGACGTTTAGCGAAACCCTTTTTAATCGCATCTTGGTGAGAACCGCTAAAGGCAGTAAATACGAGTTCACCGACATACGGATGTCGTGGATGAATCGGCAGCTCATTGCAATAGGTCATTACATTAGCAGTTTGTTGAAGATTTGAAAAATCTAAGTTGGGATAAATGCCCTGGGTATATAGATTTAACGCAAGTGTTACCAAATCAACATTGCCCGTACGTTCACCATTACCAAATAGACAGCCTTCGACTCGGGTTGCTCCTGCAAGCATGGCAAGTTCAGCGCAGGCTACCCCGGTGCCCCTGTCATTATGCGGATGAATACTAATCGTAATATGCGATAAATCCGAAAAATTTTGAATAAACCATTCAATTTGATCGGCATACACATTGGGCGTATTCATCTCAACCGTGGCAGGTAGATTGATAATCATAGGTCGTTTAGCCGTCGGTTGCCAAACGTCTTTAACCGCTTCACAAATCTTTAAGGCAAAGTCCCGCTCAGTAAAGCAGAAAGTTTCTGGTGAATACTCAAATTGCCATTGGGTATTGGGATTTTGCTCACAATGCTGTTTAACTAACTTTGCCCCATTTACTGCTAATTCTATGGTACTGGCTTTGTCTTGGTTAAACACCACGTCACGAAAGACAGGGGCAGTGGCATTGTATAAATGGACAATTGCTTTGGATGCGCCTTGCAATGCGCCAAAGGTCTTGGCAATAAGTTCAGGACGTGATTGGGTAATGACTTGAATCCATACATCGTTAGGAATAAGCTTGTCATCAATTAACTGTCGTACAAAGTTAAAATCGGTTTCAGATGCGGAAGGAAAAGCCACTTCAATTTCTTTAAAGCCAATCGCCACCAAATGATTGAATAAATACAACTTTTTGTCCGTATCCATAGGATTAATTAAGGCTTGGTTGCCATCTCTTAAGTCAGATGAGCACCAGCGCGGGGCAGTAGTAAGCTGGTTGTTGCACCAGGTTCGGGTGGGAAAAGGCTCAATGGTAAAGCGCTGGTATTTGGTTTGAGGATTGGTTAGCATGGTTGTCTCCTTTTTAGGTTAAAACCATGCTATCGAAGTTTTAGTGGTGATGCCTTCGAGTTTCGGACAGGATTCTTTGCTAGTGGTTTTCGGCAAATAATTGTGATGTTTAAACCACCCACACAATTTTGAAATTTAAAAAACAACTGTATCGGGCATTAACTATTAAATTACCCTATAGTAGTAGCCAATTAAAATAGGAACTAACCATAGGCATCATCATATGAAATTACTCGGCATCATTGGCGGCATGAGTACCGCTAGTAGTCTTAACTACTACCAAAAAATCAATGAACAAATCAATCAACGTCTTGGCGCTAATCATGGGGCTAGACTGGTTATTTATAATCTCGACTTTGAAGAAATTGCCCAACTACAAAAACAAGGCAACTGGCAACAAGCAGGTGAAATATTAGCGGATGCTGCAAAACGCTTAGTACTCGCAGGCGTTGATGGAATCTTACTTGCCACCAATACCATGCACAAAGTCGCTGAGTTCATCACAGATGC
>NZ_DALZSV010000098.1:0-3614 GCF_032014955.1 Moraxella sp. CTOTU47724 | reverse complement strand
CTGCAGGAGACCGCGTCAATATCCTGTTATCAGGAAAGTTTTTACCTTATAAAACCTTTTAAATGTTTTTATACAAGGGTCATCTGAGAATTCGGACCATATAAGGCGGTAAGGAATTTTGTCGAGTATTATACCATTATAAATTAGCGTGATAATGGGGCTAATCTATGGAAAAAAAGTGTTTTCCATAGTATTTTTTATTTTCTTAATCTTCTGCCTGTTTATTGGCTTTCTGCTATCTACTAAAACCAATAAAATCAAATTGCGTAAATTTATGATTAAAAGGGGTGAACCGTCCTGGTTTTAGCGGAGACGGGTTTACTTGAGTCAGGCTATGCTGCCTGACTCAAGACTTTATGTCGCCGATAAAACAAGGGCGGTTCATCCGTATATTCTAGTGAAACTGAATTAGATGCCATTATAACCTCGTCGAAAAAAATATTGAATAAATCAACAAAATAAATTACTGACTGGATAATTATTTAATGATATAATTTTGGCAAATACGTTGATAGAAGTCAAGATGGTAATTAAATAATGAAACAGCGAGCTACCACAGAGTTTGAAAAAACCCAGCGTCGTGAAAAATTATTAGATGCTGCGATCGAAATTTTTTTTCAAAAAGGATTTCATGCGACACGTTTAGAAGATATTGCTAAACAGGCGGGTTTGTCGAAAGGTATCTTATATCTGTATTTTGAGAATAAAGAAGCCATATTTTTAGCATTAATCGAACGATTGGCATTAGGTAATGTTCAAAAGCTCACTCAACTTTTAAATAATTTTGATAAGACAGAGCAATCGATTGAAAAAATCTTTAAAGGTTTTTTTGATGAAATAACCTACATACTAGTCGATACCCAATTACCTAAATTAATTAAAATTATGATAGGTGATAGTCAAAATTTTCCTATCATTGTCGAACATTATAAGCAAAATGTCATAAATGTCGCCTTGTCTCAATTGGCATTATTTTTGGAAAAAGCCCATCAAAAGAAATTACTCAATGTACCTGAGCCAATGCTCACTGCGCAACTTATTATAGCACCCTTTATTTTAAGCGTATTAATGCAAGTATTGTTTTTCGGTGAAGATAAACAAGCAGATAGAGCAAGAATTCAAGCTTTATTGCAGGTCCACCAAAAGATATTAATGAATTATCTGACAGCGACTCAATAAAGCCGATGCCATTGATAAAAATTTAGCAAGCTAAATATAACGGTTTAGGGCATTTTATTATTTTTTAAGGCAAGTTTACTTTTCACGACTTGTGCCTATCAGTACCTTTTAAAATCCTACGATGATTAAGGGGCTTAGTCTCTCAATGCAAAAATTCCTACCTAATGCGACGCTGATGCTGATGGCTATCTCTTTAGTAGGCTGTAAACAAATCAGTCATTTTTTTGACACTAAAAACAATTCGACAGCACATAGTACTGTTGGCTATATTGAAGGCGATTATCGCTATTTAGCGGCACCTCGTAGTGGGTGGTTAAAGTCTGTCACCGTCAATCTTGGTGATACTCTCCATCGTGGACAATTGGCATTTAACTATCGCAGTGATAGCGAGCAGTTTGCTGTCAACCAAGCTGATGCCCAACTGCAATCACAAATTGCTCAAAGTCAAAATCTCACTACCGGTGCCAGACCTGAAGAAATCGCCAGTCTACAAGCTCAGCTTAAATCTGCGCAAGCTCAATTATTGCTTGCTAAACAAACGCTTCAACGGTTTCAGATGCTCCAACGGTCAGCGGCAGTGGCACAAGTCCAAGTGGATGAAATGGTGGCTCAAGTTAAAACAGCACAAGCATCCGTTGATAGTATTCAAGCACAAATTCGGGCAGCTAATTTACCCGCTAGAAAGCAGACACTGACAGCATCGATCGCTACCAGTAAAGCTGCCAAAGCGGCGTTAGAAAAAGCCCAATATGATTTAAGTCAACTGAATGTAAATAGTGAGTTAGCGGGTGAAGTTAGCCAAGTTTATTATCATACGGGCGAATATGTAACCCAAGGTCAGCCGATTGTGCAAATTTTGCCCCATGCCAATCGCAAAGTTATCTTTTATGTACCCCAAGATAAATTATCAACGCTTAGAGTTGGGCAGGTAGTGAATTTACAAGGCATAGGAAGTCAGCAATCCTTGTCAAACGCTAGCATTCGCTATATAAGTCCACAAGCGAGTTATACCCCTCCTGTTATCTACAGCAATGAAAACGCTGACAAACTCACTTTTCGAGTTGAGGGAGTGTTAAATACAGCCGATACTATGCCCAATTTGCAAGTAGGGCAGCCTGTACAAGTCATCCTCGAATAAAAATGAAGGATATAAATCTTATGGCACCCTCTACCTATTCAGCTTCTAATAGCAAGATAGAGCCTTTATCAATGATTAACCAAGCCCAAGGGTTAGCGATTGATGTCAAAAATTTATGTAAAAAATTTGGCAATAAAGTGGCTGTCGACAATGTCTCAATTGCACAGCCTGCGGGATCAGTGTGGGGATTTTTAGGACCCAATGGCTCTGGTAAAACCACAACCATACGTATGCTATGTGGGTTATTAGAACCAACCTCAGGAGAAGGGAGCTGTCTAGGTTTTGACGTGGTCAAGCAATCTCGTGAAATCAAAAACTTAACAGGCTATATGACCCAGAAATTTAGTTTTTGGGAAGATTTAACGATTAAAGAGAATTTGGATTTTGTGGCAAGGTTGTATGAAATCCCTAATCGCAGAAAAATTGTAGAAAAAACCTTAATTGATCTAGGATTGGAAAAACGCCAGCATCAACTGGCAGGTAGTTTATCAGGTGGTTGGAAGCAGAGGCTGGCATTGGCAGCAGTAACCATGCATGAACCCAAGCTGTTATTACTCGATGAGCCTACTGCAGGCGTTGATCCACAAGCTCGGCGTGACTTTTGGCAGCAAATCCATCGTTTAAGTGAACAAGGACTGACAGTATTGGTATCGACCCATTATATGGATGAGGCAGAACGCTGCGATCATATTGTCTATTTGGCATATGGTAAGCTCATTACACAAGGTACCGTCAATGAGATTATCCAGCAGTCGGGTTTGATTGCATTTGAAACACAGAGTAACCCTACCCTCGAAATACAGCAAACTCAGTCTAAAGGTACGACAGAAAATACTATTCGAAGTTTGCTATCAGACATTCAAGCACTGCCTAGTATCGAAGAAGCTAGTTTCTATGCCGATAAAATCAAAGTCAGTGGGCATGATAGGCAAGCCATGGAACAAGACTTTGTCATATTCAATCAAACCTTGCAATCTCGAGGGCAACCTATTATTTATTGGCAAACCATAACACCAACTCTCGAAGATGCGTTTATTGCCTTAGAGAAGCAAACAGGTGGGGATAATCGCTAATGACTTATTATTTGCGTAGTCCGAATAGACTGTCAATTAGTCGAATTCAGGCCATTTTAATCAAAGAGTTGATTCAAATGAAGCGTGACAGGCTCACCTTTGCGATGCTGTTAATGATACCGATTATGCAGCTTGTACTATTTGGATTCGTTATTAACAACCATCCTAAACATCTACCAACCGCTATATATTTACAAGAAAATACCGAGATCACCCGTAGTATT
>NZ_DALZSV010000097.1:0-3876 GCF_032014955.1 Moraxella sp. CTOTU47724 | reverse complement strand
GGGGTCAGTACAGAAAACGGAAAAAATAGGGCGGTAAGGAATTTTGTCGAGTTTTAACCCATTCTAAAACAACCACTTATTGCCTTTGAGTATCTTTAAATGAGTTTAGACTTCATCAGGTCGCCTAAGCGGTCTAAACTTCCCATTTCCAACTTTCACATTACTTTTCCAAAGGTAATCACCCGTCAGATTGATATGCTCCCAGCCCAGTGGCGACAGGTACTGAAGGTAGTCATCATCAATTTCTTGACCTTGCTCTCGCAACGCATTTACCGCCCGCTCGATATATACTGTATTCCATAGCACAATGGCTGCCGTTAGTAAATTTAAGCCACTGGCTCGATAACGTTGTTGCTCGAAACTACGGTCACGAATCTCCCCTAAACGATTAAAGAATACCGCTCGGGCTAACGCATTACGGGCTTCGCCTTTGTTTAATCCTGCTTGGACACGGCGACGCAATTCTTTATGCTGTAACCAATCTAAAATAAACAAAGTGCGTTCAATACGCCCCACTTCACGCAACGCTAAAGCCAAACCATTTTGTCTTGGATAACTGCCAAGCTTACGCAAGATAAGAGACGCAGTCACCGTTCCTTGTTTAATTGAGGTCGCTAATCGTAAAATATCGGACCAGTGCTCTTTAATCAATTGGATGTTGATTGTCCCACCGAGCATAGGTTTTAAGGCTTGATACGGGTTATCACCTTTGGGAATAAATAGTTTGGTGTCACCTAAATCTCGAATACGAGGGGCAAATTTGAATCCTAGCAAGTGCATTAACGCAAACACATGGTCAGTAAAGCCTGCGGTATCCGTGTAATGTTCATCGACTTTCAAATCTGATTGATGATACAGCAAACCATCTAACACATAGGTTGATTCACGAATACCGACATTCACAAGCTTGCTGTGAAATGGGCTGTATTGGTCAGATACGTGGGTGTAAATCAATCGCCCTGGCTCTGAACCGTATTTAGGATTAATATGTCCCATATTTTGTCCCCTGCCACCTGTTTTAAAGCGTTGTCCATCCGATGATGATGTTGTACCATCGCCCCAATATTGGGCAAATGGTTGATTTAATTGAGCGTTGGTCAGCACGGCTAAAGCGGCAGTATAAGTTTCATCCCGAATGTACCATGCCTGTAGCCATGACAACTTAGAATGGGTCGTGCTAGGACAGGATTCTGCCATTTTCTTTAATCCAAGATTAATACCATCGCTTAAAATGGCAGTTAGTAGTAAATGTTTGTCTTGGATTGAACTTTCACGCTTTAAATGAATAAACTCATCACTAAACCCTATCCATTCATCAACCTCAAGCAGTAATTCAGTGATTTTGATATGTGGGAGCATACTGGCAACTTGGGTTATCAGTATTTGAGCCGACTCTGGAAATACGGCATCGAGTGGGGTGATTTTTAAGCCTGAGCTGGTAATGCTTGCCTCTGGTAGGTTATCAGCTTTAGCAAGCTTATTGGTTGTTTTGAGCTGTTCTACAAGTAACGTTAAACGTTGATTCTGATAAGATAGATAATAGGGATTGATAGCAACGGGTAGCTCACCTTGTGGTATTTTTTGAAACTCATCCTTGGTTATTAGATAGTCATCAAAGGCTTTAAACTGCCGTGACCCTTGTACCCAAATATCCCCTGAACGTAAGGCGTTTTTTAGTTCGGAGAGTACGCATAATTCATAATATCGTACGTCGATATCATTATCTGTGTGAATCAGCTTGTGCCAGCGTTTCTTAATAAATTTGGTGGGTGGGTTATCAGGTAGCTTGCGACTCTCAGCTTTATTCATTGTTCGCAATACCTCAATGGCTTGCATTAAGCTGTTTGAGCTTGAGGTGGCTTGCAATGGCAGAATGTCTAGCATGGCGGGTGCATAACGGCGAATGGTTTGGTAACTGTCATTGATTCTTGGCAGAAAGTCAAAGTCATTGGGCTGAACGAGACTTTCGGCATCATCAACACTTTGGGTAAACGCTTCCCATGAAATGATGTTTTCAATCGCATCAAATGGGTCGATATTTTGTTGCTTCGCTTGGATTAAAGCTTTACCAATACGGGTATAAAGTTCAACTTTTTCATTGATGGATTTGCCAGATGCACTAAAAACTTGCTGATGTTTGTTTTTGGCTTTGTTAAAGATTTTACCAATGATACGGTCATGCAAATCAATAATTTCATCGATAATGGTGGCTTTGCTTTCACTAACCAAGGCAACTAGGGTGGCATACCGCCGTTTGGATTCAAATTTAGCAAGGTCAGCCGCTTGCATTTGACCACCTTCTCGGGCAATTTTTAGCAAGCGATTTTGGTGAATGCGGCGCTCAATACCGTCAGGTAAGTTTATATCGAGGCAGTATTGAAGCCTGTCAATGTGAGAAAGCATATGCCGAGAATTGGGTTTAAGTGGAGATTGACGTAACCAACCAAGATTAGTGAGATTGGTCCCATTTCTGATTTGAAGCAACGCATCGAGTTTCTCTACATGGTTTTGGCTTAAATCATCTGTTAGTCGAGAATAGATGGTTTTATTTGCCTGGGTAATGGCTTCGGCACAGATTTGCTCAATGGCGTTGATTGCAGGCAGTAGTATTCGCTGTGAACGCAAATAACTGATGAGATGTTCGGCAAGAATAACGCCTTTATCGGTGTCAATTGCCAGTGTGGTGAGATAATTGACATATTGCTCATCATTGAGGTGGGCATAGCTGATAAAGCCAAATAATTGCTGTAACTCTAAAATGTGCTCTCTTCTGGTTTTTTCTCTAAAACTATAATCATTCCAGCTATCTTGAGTAATGCCTAATTGCTGACTGGTAAAATTTAGCAAGTCTGAATCTGGGGATTCATTAGGTCCTAATACTATCCCAGGATACCGCATATAACAAAGCTGGATAGCAAACCCCAGTCTGTTCGCATCGCCACGACGTTGTTTGATGATAGATATATCCGCTTCGCTTAAGCTGTAACAACGAATAAATTCTGCTTGATTGTCAGGTAGAGCAATGAGTGATTGTTTTTCACTAGCAGATAAAATGGAGCGACGGGGCATAGCAAACAACCTTTGCTAAAATGATTAATTGATGAATTTCACACCTTTGGCAACTTTATAGATTGTGGCTCGACTGACCCCAAATTGTTTGGCAATATTAGTCGCTGAGGTATGACGGTCGCTCATCAGCTGGCGAATCATTTGTTTTTCATCATCGGTGAGTTTTTCAGGTCGTCCGCCTAAGCGACCCCGAGCACGAGCTGAGCTTAAACCTGCTTGGGTACGTTCTCGAATCAACTCTCGCTCAAATTCAGCAAGGGATGCAAACAAGTGAAAGGTGAGTTTGCCTGATGTGGTACTGGTATCAATGCTTTCTTTGATGGAAACTAGCTCACAGCCAATTTCTTGCAGTTGATTGACGATAGTGATTAAATCTTTAAGACTACGACCCAGTCTATCAAGTCGCCAGATGTATAGCGTATCACCATTTCGCAACGCTTGAAGACAGTTTTCCAGTTGAGGACGTTTGTCTTTTACTGAAGATATTTTCTCTTGAAAGATTTTTTCACAACCGCAGTTTGTTAGTGCATCCAATTGTAAATCAAGGTGTTGGTCAAGCGTCGATGTGCGAGCATAGCCGATTTTCATAAGTGCCTTTATAGGTGTTTATAAAGCAAAATATAAGGCTTTATTATACGCTATTTTATAAATGAGTTAATATACAAAAAATTGCTAGGATAGCCATTAAAAATGGGTGAAAATAAACTGTCTATTAAACCCTGGTTTTTTAGACAGTTGAAAAACGCTTAAAAATACTCGACAAAATTCCTTACCGCCCTATTTTTTCCGTTTTCTGTGCTGACCCCA
>NZ_DALZSV010000096.1:0-3883 GCF_032014955.1 Moraxella sp. CTOTU47724 | reverse complement strand
AAATTTAGAATAAAAATATTATTGTCAATACATAAATTACAATAAAACACAAAAAAATTGAATAGCCTAATATCATTGATAGGTTTTCATTGAAATAAATAATAGACAATATTATTGAATAAAACTGGGGTAAAAACAATCAAAACTGCTCGTCTTGATTTATTCAATAATAACAGGTGTTTTTGTTGAATTAATATTTAAAGAAAATTTATAACATTTATTTATGAGTTTGTTCTTTGGTGATAAATTGATTATTTATTTTAAAAAATCCGTAAAAACTAGATAAAATGAAATACGCTTCAAATAATGTATATTTTTCTAAAAAAATGCTTTTATTTTCTATTAATTAGAATTTTTAGTTTTAATTGGAAATTAGTTTCCAATATTTTGTTAATTTGCTAAAATTAGAAATAAAATACTAAATGGGATAATTAATGATTTCTCGAGAAAATTATTTACAGCAACTGATTCAATTTAAAGATTCAGATTTTATAAAAGTGATAACCGGGGTGCGCCGTTCTGGTAAATCTGTTTTATTGATGCAATATCGAGATTATTTGCTGTCTCAACAAATTAGTGCAGAAAATATTATTTATCTGAATTTTGAGAGTTTTGAGTACCAGTGGGTCAAAAATGCGGATGATTTTAGCCAATTAATCAATGAAAAACTTAAAGGCAGTGAAAATAAGGTCTATTTGTTATTTGATGAAATCCAATTTGTAGACGGATGGCAAAAAATTATTAATGCGGTCCGAGTTAGCTTTAATAGCGATATTGTGATTACAGGCTCTAATGCGAATTTACTCTCTGGGGAATTGGCGACTTTATTAAGCGGTCGCTATGTGGCGATTAACATTTATCCTTTGTCCTTTAGAGAGTTTTTGTTAGCTAAGCAAGTACCTGTGGATTCTAGGTTGGTTGATAAATATTACCTTGAGTATGAACAATACGGCGGGTTTCCCAGTGTTGTTATAGCAGATGAGCCTTTGAAGGATACCATCTTATCAGGAATTTTTGATTCGATTGTGCTCAATGATATTGCGCATCGGGCAGGGGTGAAAGATACCCATATTTTAAAAAGCGTCATTTTATTTTTAGCTGATAATGTCGGGCAGTTAGTTAATCCAAGCAAAATCAGTAACACATTGACCAGTGAGCGAGTGCCAACCTCGAATCATACCATTAGTAAATATCTTGAATTATTAGAAAATGCGTTTTTGTTCTATAAGGTGCAGCAATATGATATTCGAGGTAAGGGGTATCTTAAGACCAATCCTAAGTACTTTATTGTCGATAATGGCTTAAGGCGTCATGCAATTGGTAAAAAAGCGGCAAATTATGCCAATCGGTTGGAAAATATTGTGTTTTTGGAGCTATTAAGACGGGGCTATACACTGGATGTGGGTCGTTTAGACAGTAAAGAAATTGATTTTGTGGCTCGCAGGGCGGATGAATTGCTGTATGTGCAAGTGACTTATCAAATCCCAGAGAATACCCATGAAACGGATAATTTATTACATATACGAGATAATCATAAAAAGATAGTTATTACAGGAAAGTATGATGAGCGTCGCCAAATTGACGGTATTCCACTGATTTATATTGTGGATTGGTTGTTAGAATCTAATTACTAAACAAAAATCAACTAATATAAAATCAATTATTCTCCGCATATTTTGCGGTAATTGTTTGCTATAATTACCGCATTTACTTTTTATTACTATATATAAATGCTGTATAAAAAATACATTCACGACTATCCTAACTGGACCGATTGGCAAATTGATAATAATCAGTTATTACCATTGGTCGCTAATGTGCGTCTATTACAAGGTAAACTACTTGGTAAAATGCAAAGCCTGGGCTTTGAGTTGCCGCTTGAAGCCCAATTGGACGCTGTGACGCTTGAAGTGATTAAAACGTCTGAGATAGAAGGGGAGATACTCAATAATGAGCAGGTACGCTCATCGGTTGCTCGGCATTTAGGTATTGAACACCTATACGACCCGGATACCCTGGTAACACCCACTCGAGAAATCGATGCTATTGTAGAGATGATGTTAAGAGCCAGTTTTCATTTTGACCAACCACTGACACTTGATGAAATCTTTGCTTGGCATCGGGCGTTATTTCCCACGGGTTTTAGTGGGTTATATAAAATACAGGCGGGCAGACTTCGAGATGATAGTACAGGTGCCATGCAAGTGGTATCAGGGGGCTATGGTCGCACTAAAGTGCATTTTGAAGCACCAGTAGTACAACGATTGCCAGATGAGTTGGCTAAATTTATTGCTTGGTATAATGAGGACCAACCTGATTTAGATTTAACCTTAAAAGCCGGTATTGCGCATTTATGGTTTGTGACCCTGCACCCCTTTGAAGATGGCAATGGGCGTTTAACTCGGGCGATTACCGAGCGTATGCTCGCTAAAAGCGATGGCAGTGGCAGGCGTTTTTATAGTATGTCGGCGCAAATTTTAGCAACTCGGTCAGAGTATTATACGATTTTGGAGTCGACCCAAAAAGGCTTAACGTCAACAACAGATTGGTTGGTATGGTTTTTACAAACGCTCGATCAGGCTTTAACCATGGCACTCACTCGTACCCAAAGAACGGTTGATAAAGCCCAATTTTGGCATCGTCATCGGTATACAACGTTTAATGAACGCCAAGTGATGATGATTAATCGATTGTGGGGCGACTTCTTTGGTAAATTGACCACCAAGAAATGGGCAGCCATGACCAAAACATCGCCAGATACGGCTTTGCGAGATATTAATGATTTGGTCGATAAGGGCGTACTGATTAAATCTGCAGAATCTGGGCGTAGTCAAAGCTATGAGCTAAGCGCTCACGCTGATAGTTAAAATATTGGTATTTCGGTCAATACGCTAAAGTCTTGGAAGCAAGGTCAGCGCGAACCGAGCGGTTCAGCACAAGTTTCACTTAAATTATTGGGCAAAAAACCTGAGCTTATTGATGAGATTGCTCATTTGGCGTAGTTTTCCAACTATATCAATTTCCAGTCTGGCCTAAGTTTATTTTGAGTTTTTGATAAGCTCTAGTAATGGGTTTATCCGACGCTGTTTAATAGACAAGTTAATTTACAAAAATAGGGGATAAAAGCCCCTGTTTTTTGTGAAAATGGAAGTGTCTAGAAAACCAGGGTTTATTAGACAGATGTTTTTAATGAGCAAATATGCCCTAAAAAGGGGGTATAAATGTTCGTATACTTATTGAGTAATCATTGGATAACAAACCATTTATTTTAGCTTGTTAGACACTAATGAACATAATGGGTGGAAAGCTTTTGTAAATTAGAAATTTTTTAATTATCAGATACTTAAGAATAAACAAAAGTCCTTGCCGCCCTATTTTTCCGTTTTCTGTGCTGACCCCTATGAACACCGATATGGTGATGGCGGCTTTAAATCAAGCAATAGCAGATAGAAACCATCCCAAAGATGTCATTCATCACAGTGATCGAGGGGTTCAGTACTTATCCATTCGCTATACTGATAAAATGACGGATTCTGGCGTGATTACCTCTGTTGGTACAACAGGCGACTCCACTTCGGGCATAGCCCTACGTCTTGCACTCGGACGAAGCAGTGCTTCGCTATTTCCTCGCTCAGACAACGCATTGGCTGAAACGATCAATGGGCTTTATAAGTCTGAGGTGATTGATTATTTAAAGCAAAACTAGACTGGTGTGAACGATGTTGAACTGGCAATCCTTTAGTGGGTGGACTGGTTTAATAAAACCCGTTTGCATAGCACGATTGGATGTGTGTCACCCTTTGAGTTTGAAAAGCGGTATTATGATAATTTAATCCTGTCAGGTATTTCTGCCTGACCCAAGTAAACCAGAATCCCATATAGT
>NZ_DALZSV010000095.1:0-3998 GCF_032014955.1 Moraxella sp. CTOTU47724 | reverse complement strand
CGTAATTCACCATGGCTTTAGCAATCTTGTTAAAGCCTGCTAGATTGGCGCCTTTTTTATAATCAATGCTCCCATCCGCTTGTTTACCATGGTTAAAACAATCGTCATGGATATTTGTCATGATGGTTTTTAATTGCTCATCAAGCACCGCAAAGGTTGCGTATTGACGTACCGAGTTTTGTGACATCTCAAGACCGGATACCGCAACGCCACCGGCATTCGAGGCTTTTCCCGGCGCATAGATGACGCCATTACTTTGGAAGATGGCGATGGCATCGGCATCACTGGGCATGTTGGCACCTTCTGCCACATATTTAACGCCATGATTGACCAGATTTTGCGCATCTTGCCCATTGATTTCGTTTTGGGTGGCGCAAGGTAAGGCAATATCGGCTTTGATATGCCATGGGCGGCTACCGTCGATCCATTCTGCGTCATCACTGGTGCCGACGAAGTCTTTTAAACGTTTGTCTTGCGCTTTATAAGTTTTGAGCGCTTCAATTTGCTCTAAGCTAAAGCCATGCTTGAGATGTAAGGTGCCTTTTGAGTCTGATAATGTCAGTACCTGCGCGCCAAGCTCAATACATTTTTGTGCCGCATGTAGCGATACATTGCCCGCACCTGAGACTAGGACAGTCTTAGCCATCAAATCGTCATGATGGGCTTCTAGCATGTTTTGTAAAAAATACACAAGACCAAACCCCGTTGCCTCGGTACGAATCAAGCTACCACCTTGTCCCACCGTCTTACCGGTTAATACCCCGGTAAACTCACGATTAAGCGTCTTATACATGGCGAACATATAATTAATTTCGCGGCCGCCGACACCGATATCACCCGCAGGTACGTCTATATCTGCACCAATATAAGGCGCTAATTCGCGCATAAAGGCATAGCAAAATCGACGGATTTCGGCGTCTGATTTACCTTTTGGGTCAAAGTCTGAACCGCCTTTACCCCCACCCATAGGCAAACCGGTCAATGCGTTTTTAAAGATTTGTTCAAACCCTAAAAATTTTAGTACCGAAAGATTCACACTGGGATGAAAACGGATACCGCCTTTGTAAGGGCCTAATGCATTGTTAAATTGCACACGCCAACCGCGGTTGACTTGAACATTGCCTTGGTCATCTTCCCAGTTGATACGAAATTGAATAACACGGTCAGGGTTGGTTAAGCGGTCAAATAGATTAAGGTGTTGATAAACAGTGGATTGGTCATAAACCGCTGCGATATCTTCCCAGAATTCTTCGACCGCTTGGATAAACTCTGGCTCATTGCTATGACACTGCTTTAAAGTGCTTAATAACTCACTGCTTTTCATACCACTCCTCAATGCTTTAACTTCATAAAAATAGTGCAAAAACACTATTTTGGTGAATTTATAGTAACTTAGCACTGTCATAGTAATTTGTAAAACTATTTTTCTGTACCCCTTTGGCACGGTTTTGGCACGGTGGGTTGCCAAAAACTAGAGATGGGTGTTTGTGAGCAAGTTAACCTGCAACAGGATTTAATAGCTGACAAAGCCTGATTTGTCCTTTAAAATTATTAATTTTTAGCAAGGTTTAGCGGCTTTGGTTAGCCGCTAATGCGTATTTGACCTAAGGCAAACTTATGCACATTCATATTCTTGGTATTTGTGGTACCTTCATGGGTTCGTTGGCGCTGCTTGCGCGTGACCTTGGACATACCGTGACAGGCTCGGACGCTAATGTCTATCCACCAATGTCCACCCAGCTTGAAAATGCGGGTGTTGAGATTATGCAAGGGTACGCCGCCAGTCATTTACAACCTGCACCTGATTTGGTGATTGTCGGCAATGCCATGAAGCGCGGCATAGAGGCGGT
Source organism: Moraxella sp. CTOTU47724 (assembly GCF_032014955.1). Taxonomy (NCBI): domain Bacteria; kingdom Pseudomonadati; phylum Pseudomonadota; class Gammaproteobacteria; order Moraxellales; family Moraxellaceae; genus Moraxella; species Moraxella sp. CTOTU47724. The sequence continues at coordinate 2,148 of NZ_DALZSV010000095.1, read as the reverse complement.
TGAATATATGCTCAATGAGCGTATTGCTTATACCTCAGGTCCGCAGTTTTTGGCAGAGCAAGTATTGCAATACCGTCATGTATTAGCCGTCGCAGGCACGCATGGCAAAACTACCACTACCACGATGCTGGCGTGGATTTTACACTATGCAGGCATTGATGCCGGCTTTTTGATTGGTGGCGTGCCACTTGTTGATACCCAAGATGAACGCCTACAACAAGCGTTTGCCCACAGTAGTTATTTGGGTAGTGATACAACTGCGGATCATGAAGGTTACTTTGTCATCGAAGCGGATGAATATGACAGTGCTTTTTTTGATAAACGCTCTAAGTTTGTTCACTATCGCCCAACCACCGCAATTTTAAACAACCTTGAATACGACCACGCCGATATCTTCCCAAACCTTGCCGCCATCCAAACCCAGTTCCATCACATGGTACGCGTGATACCGTCAAATGGCAAAATCGTCATGCCAGCAGATACCGAAAGCTTGGAAGAAACCCTGAAAAAAGGCTGTTGGACACCGATTTGGCGGACAGCGCTTTCTGCCACTAATCCTCAAGCGGATTGGCAAGCCAAGCTAGTGAAACAAGACGGAAGCCAATACGAAGTCATGTTTGATGGTAACACGGGACAAGTCAATTGGCAGATGAGCGGGCTACATAGCGTCAATAATGGTTTAGTGGCAATTGCGGCAGCCTACAATGTTGGCGTATCGGTTGCACAAGCCTGTGAAGCCTTATCCAATTTTGCGGGCATCAAACGCCGTATGGAACTGGTCGGCATAATCGATAACAACGGCAAACAGATAGAAGTTTACGACGACTTTGCCCACCACCCAACCGCCATTGAAACCACGCTCGATGGTGCCAAAAAACGTTTTGCGGATAACCCAAACCGTAAAATCTGGGCAGTGATTGAACCGCGTTCAAACACCATGAAACTCGGTACCCACCAAGGTTTGCTTGCGCCGTCAGCGAGTATCGCCGACCAAGTCATTTGGTATCAACCTGCCAATCTAGATTGGTCAGTTGCCGATGCGATTGGCAATGCTGCCAACCAACAAGTGATGACATCGACCGATGCGATTATTGAGCATATTGCAGCGCACATTGGCGATGACGATGCGGTGATTGTGATGTCAAATGGCGGCTTTGAAGGCATTCATGGTCGACTGGTGAAGGCACTGCAGCAAGGCTAACTGTTTTAACCTTGTAATTTTGCTAGCAAAAATCGTGATTTTTTAGCATACTCATGATTACTTGTAAAAATATTAGGTTACACAATGCTTACCCGAGTCATTTTTAATCAAAAAGGCGGTGTTGGTAAATCCAGCATTGCTGTCAATCTTGCCGCGATAAGTGCCCATCAAGGTTTGCGTACCTTACTCATCGACCTTGATCCACAGTGCAACGCTACCCAATATATCATCGGCGATGCGGCCACAGACATTCATCCCGCTCATATCACAGAGCCCAATATTGAAAATTTCTTTTCGCAAACCCTGCAAGCGACGTCTAGCCCTATGCCGATGATGTTTGCATTTCCGTTTGGCGGTATGACGGGTAGTCGCAATCAAGGGTTGGATCACTGTATTCACACAACCCGATTTGATAATTTATCACTGATTCCAGCCAGTCCCATACTTGCCGATATTTTGCAGCCCCTTGAAAGCAAACATAAAATTTATAAATTAAAAGACGGCTTAAGCCTTTTAACGCAGCAGTTTGATCGGGTGTACATTGATACACCACCGGCGTTTAACTTTTTTACTTTGTCGGCATTGATCGCAGCTGATCGTGTCATCGTCCCGTTTGATTGTGATATTTTCTCCAAACGCGCGCTGCAAACCTTGGTGCAAAACATCTTAGAGACGCGCCAAGACCATAATAGTGACTTGTTAATTGAAGGTATCATCGTCAATCAGTTTGACCCACGCGCCAATTTACCCAAAGAAGTGGTACAAACATTGGTCAATGAAGGCTATCCTGTGTATGAGACCAAACTTAGCCCTTCGATTATCATGAAACAATCCCATCATCAAAGTTTACCGCTGATTTATTTGGACGCTAAACATAAACTCACCCAGCAATACGCTGCGCTTTATCAAGAAATTGAATCTAGATAACGGAACTTACATTTAATCGT
>NZ_DALZSV010000094.1:0-4135 GCF_032014955.1 Moraxella sp. CTOTU47724 | reverse complement strand
AAAACTGTGAGCGTCATTTAAATTCGAGCCTTCAATTTACCAATCTTGCTTTCATTGCTTTGTTATTGAAAAGATTGTGAACAGGTTCTTAGAATATGATAGTGAACGCGCGGGAGATTTTGCACCGTTACAACATATCAAAAATCAGCAAGTTGTACTAGGTCTGGTCACGTCAAAAACAGGCGATTTGGAAGATAAAAACGTTATTATTGAGCGGATTAAAGAAGCAGCCCAGTTTGTAGATATTAACCAGTTATGTATAAGTCCCCAATGTGGTTTTGCCTCAACCGAAGAAGGTAATATTTTGACTGAAGAAGCTCAATGGGCAAAACTCGATTTAATTAAAGAGATTGCTGATGAGGTATGGGGTAACTAGTGACCTCTGCTGTCAACAATGGAGAAAAAAACTTGGTAGATTGATGTTACTGTTATTTTCTTTGAATTTGACGATGGATTCAGCTTTGAATGTTTAACTGTATTCTTTTCTTAGTCACGATAAACTTCTGTTTAGTATTCTAGGTTACCAAATATTTTCTTCCGTTTTTCAGCATATATCAGATTTAGTTATGCCTACCAAACTTTAAATTAATTGAGTAGAACGCATTACCTTACACAACAATACTTTATACTTTTTTATTGTCATGTTTAAATAAAACCGCTTAAAAACAACCTGATAATAAAAAAGGTACTTAACCTATGATAATGAATAAAAACGTGAATAATAAATGGCATGCTGACCCATTTTTTCAACAAGCCACCCACACAAGACAGATGTCACAAGGTCAAGCTCAGCTGCCTATTAAGTACTTTGATGTGTCAAGCCTGATTGCTTTTTTTATGGTGGATTATGACAAAGCAGTCAGTGTATTGGACAATCCAAAGTTAAAGGTTGCCAAGCTTATAGGCAATAAAGCGCTATTTAGTCTAGCTTTCTATGATTATCGTGAATTAACTGATGGCGAGCCTTATCACGAAGTTGCATCGAGTATGCTTGTCTATCCTGCAGACCAAGACACACCTGCTCATCCATTGATGGAAATGACATTACCACCAGATCGACGCAATACCGGTATGTGGATTTGTGATTTACCGGTAACCACTGAAGCTGCGTGTCGTGCAGGTAAAGAATTATGGAGCTACCCGAAATTCGTCACCGATATTGATTTTAATTTAAACGATAAGGATTTTAGTAGTTCTGTCAAACATCCAGAGAATCCTCAAACATCCATCTTGTCATTATCAGGTACGATCGGCGTCTCAGTTACCGCCCCTTGGGCAGACTTAGTTTTATATTCAATGTTAAATGATGCGTTAATAAGGGCAACCGCAGATACACGTACATTAAATGGCGCTAAAATTGCCACTAAAGGTAATCTTAAGCTAAGTGTTGATTCAACGAACACTCACCCAATGACACAAAGGCTCAATAGCCTTGAGTTAAATGGCGCGACACCTTTTTCAGTCACCTTTACTGATAGCTTGCAATTGCGTTTAAATGAAGGCGTAATTTTTGATTGATAATTCGAACTTCAAAAACCTGCTTATAGAGGTCACCACAGAAAACGGAATAATAGCACGTTCAGGAATTTTGTCGGGTTTTACCCGCTTCTAAGAACCTGTTCACAATCTCTTCAATAACAAAGCGATGAAAGCAAGACTGGTAAATTGAAGGCTCGAATTTAAAAGACGCTCACAGTTTTTCCATAAGCGTCTATTTTTCTCAAGCCAAGCAAACGAACGTTCTACAACCCATCGCTTTGGTATGACTTTAAACGTGTGCAATTCATCTCTTTTGGCAACTTCTGTGGTAACGGTTTCGCCTAAAATAGATTTAACACTATTAGCAAATGGCTCACCTCGATAACCGCCATCAACCATCACATTTTTTACGCGGCTTAATCGTTTAGCATGTTGACGAAGTAACGTTTTAGCACCCTCACGGTCGGTGATATTGGCAGTGGTAATACAGATAGCATGCGGTAAGCCTTGGCTATCTACCGCAATATGATGTTTAATCCCTGATACTTTTTTACCGGCATCCTAGCCTTTGTACTTAGCGGTATCTGTGTTCTTAACGCTTTGGGCGTCGATGATGATAAAACTGGTTTTACCCTTGCGTTTGTGCTTCTTTCGCGCTCTTTTGACCAATTTTTTTTAAGGCTTGGTCAAGAATGCTTTTGTCTTCTTCGTCAAGCTCGCTCCATTTCTGAAAGTAGGCGTGGACGGTGCGCCATTTGGGAAAGTCGTGGGGCAGCTGTCGTCATTGGCAACCTGTTCTGACTACATACAATAACCCACAGAATACGTCATAAAGGTCAACCGTTCTTGGTTTGGTCTTCTTCCTAGCACTTTCTAGAATGGGTAATATGTACTCAAATTGTTTTCGGCTAATGTCGCTTGGATAGGCTTTTCTCATGGTGATTGATTCGGTTATTAATCAATTATGTAGTTTATCCTAGCATATTTTCTAATCGTGAACAGGTTCTAAGACTGCTTGATAATCTCTACCCAGTGTTTTCTCCGTTTTTTTCAGCATACATTATTTTGTCATATTTATGGATTAGGCTACAGAATATTTATTATGAGATTAACTTATGCAAAATTCTGTTAAATTTTTATTATCAAGCTTAACATTATCGATGTTATTAGTTGGCTGTAATGATGATAATAACTCAAATACATCATCTTTTAATTATCCCCCATCAAACCCATCTTCACCAACCATACCTAAAGTTGAAGAAAAATTTTACCAAACCAAAACACCGTATCAGCCTCAACAAGATACCACTAGTTACGAGAGGGCTCCCACAGGGTATAATGCGGTTTTTACAGAATCTGTTGCAAGACATGGCTCACGTGGACTATCAAGCCTAAAATATGATTTAGCTTTATATAATTTATGGCTAAAAGCAAAAGAAGAGGGCGCCTTAACTAGCTTGGGTGAGCAGTTAGGACCTGATTTGCAAAAAATGATGACAACCAATATTCTACTTGGCTATGGCGTTGAAGGGATTAGCAAACCAGGGTATGGGAATGAAACCCGTATTGGTATCAAAGAACATCGAGGTATCGCAGATAGATTATTACAACGGTTACCGGAACTATTTAATCAAGCTGCTACCAATCAAAAACATATTCAAGTAGTCAGCTCAGGTGTAGACCGTGCAGTAGACAGTGCTAAGTTTTTTACCAACGAGTTAATAACTAAACAACCTTCACTAAAATCGATAGTTACCCCTCAGAGTTACACTCAGTTAAGTAAAAATAGTTTGCCAAGTATCACTGATGACGGTGTAAATCGATTCTTATTGTATTTCCATAGTCTAAACGCCACTGATGATTTAGTGACGATGAGCACTGACCCTAATTATGAAATTTACACAGCTAGTCAGAATTATCAAGAATTTGAATCGAATAATAAAGACTTACAGCAAAAGCTTAGCCTGATCAATAGTGATAAAAAAGCACAAGATACTGCTGTGCAGGTATTAACACCTTTATTTAAACCTGAATTTATTAATAAGTTGGGACAAATTGGCTATACTTTCAGTAATCAAGGAAGTATTACTGCTACAGCACCTGATGGCAAAGTACTAACTGAAACTGGGAAAGGTAAAAATACGATTGCAACTGCTGTCGATGCCGCTGCGTATTTATATGAACTTTACTCAATTAACGGTGGCATGGCAGATGAGTTAGGAGCTACAAGCTTTAATAAATATATGCCTCTGTCCGCTGCCGAATATTATGCTCAATTTAATGATGCCAATGATTTTTACCAGAAAGGACCAAGTTTTAGTGAATCTGGTAATGTGACATCAACCATGGCGAAAGGATTGAAACAAGATTTCTTTACTCAAGTAGATAAAGTTATTGATGGCAATCAAAATAATGTAGCGGTTTTACGCTTTACTCATGCTGAGATTATGATTCCATTAGCAACCTCTTTTGAATTAAAAAACATGATGTCGCCTTTACCACTAACACAAACTTATAATTATCAAAATAGCTCGTGGCGTGGGGTGGATATATCACCTATGGCAGCTAACATGCAGTGGGATATTTATAAAAATGGTAACAATAAAGTTTTAGTTAAAATGCTATATAATGAGAAAGAAACCCTATTTAAGCCCAG
>NZ_DALZSV010000093.1:0-4224 GCF_032014955.1 Moraxella sp. CTOTU47724 | reverse complement strand
GGTTTTTCCATTGCCCAAGCTGACTAATTTGATATTGCAGATTTTGATGATTTTTTACATTCGCAATCTTGGCAGTTAATTTATTGTGAATATTTTTAGGTAAGTAGTTGGCAGTGAATTTATCAAGCATTTCCCAAAAAAATAGGTTTTCATTGTCAAAGCTATCTAGGGTAAAGTTGGGGTGAAGGTAGTATTTTGGGGTTTTACCTGCGATTGACCCTTCTTCCCATGCTGGCATACGACAAATAGAGTTGTCACCAAATAAAGAGTATAAAGAAAGCAAATCTTGCTCTAGTAGTTTGGCTCGGCTTTTGGCTTTGTCGCCTGTGGGGTTAAACCTGGTTAATAGCTCGCTTAGCGTTTTGGCGTTTTTTTCGCCTTTGGGTAAATATTGATACAGTAAAATCAAGCGTTCGCCACGGTTTTTTTCCATAATATTCATTTTATTTGCCTTCCAATATAAAAGGCGATTACCGTTGGTTGCAGCCAATGGCTTAGGTTTTGGGAATTTCTTAGATTAAAAAAAATAATGAATTAATAATAAATTATTAATATCTTAAATTTACATTTGTCATAATCTATTCAATTTATAATTCACCAGAAATAATATAAGGAATAAGTTGAGCAGAACCATTTACATATAAGGGGTGTTTAGGTTCACCAGATTGATTAATTGCTAAACAATACAAATCATTGCCTTTTAACATTTCTAGAACTTCATTTGATCTATTTCGAAAAGCACCATTATTGCCCCAACAAACTACTATTCTTTGAACTTTGTTGCCAAGCTCTGCCAAAAATTTATTATTATCATCGCCAACGGGATTTTCTTCATTCATCATCATTCCTGAATCAGTCGATCTATAAGCGAATAAATTCATCATATAAAATCCACCAAAACCCCACTCCTCACAAAATTTAATACATCGTGAGATTGTTTTGTCGTCAAATTCTCCATCGGCAGTTGAAGGATTTAATCCAACAAACCCAATCAAAGGCTTATTTTCATCCCAAATTCTCCAAAGTGAGTATCTATAACGTTCACATGAAGATATATCTGCACCTTTTTTCATAATTTAAGATCCTCTTAAAACATATTGTATTTATTTAAACTACTCTTCAATAAATGATATCATCAAACTAATATCTATAAAATATTTTTCTAGCTTGAAATTAAAATTTCATTTAGCAACATCAGACCCTCCAACGCCCCCACACTCACCCCAAAACAATTACTCTTATTAGGCACTTGCGGTTCTCGTATATTGACACGCAGTAGACTCACCGACTCGTTAATTGAATGATTTACTAACCGCTCACCAAAATTTCGCACGCTCGGCACAGCTGTCCCTGCCCCCAATTCAATAATGGCTAGATTGTTAACTTGCTTTAGCCAAGCCATTAACTTCTGCTCTTTTTCGTCTTGCATCTGCGATTGCCAATGCCAATCGCTAAACATCAAGATATTGGGGCGCGCCATTCCGCCGCAGTACGGACAAAAGGGAAAATCATTGATTAATTGACAATGATATTCATCAACAACAGGCACAAAGCTATCGGCTGACCAAATATCACGGGTACAATTATCCAAACATTGCAACCAATGAATTGAGCCATGACATTCAAAAACCTTATTATCGTCAAATCCGACCTTTTGGAACTCACCATCGACATTACTGGTAAACACAAATGAGCCGTTTTTAAGATTGGGTAATGTTTCTGACCATTTTTTAAGTAGATGAAAACCTTGATGCGGTTCGACTGCTCGATACGCATTGAGCCTCAAACCATAAAAACCCCAAGCCAATTTTGGATTGGCGTGGAACAGTTCTGGCGTCGCCATATCGACAAAGCTTTTGCCAAGGTGCTTTAGCGGTGGATAGGCTTTCCAAAATCCTTGGTCACCTCGAAAGTCAGGCAAACCTGAATCGACCCCCATCCCTGCGCCTGCAGTGATGAGTAAACCATCAGCTTGTTTAAGGTGTTCGGCAAAATGGGTTAACTTGGTTGTATTATCCATTTTTATTCCTTTGCTGTTGTCGTCTGAGATACTATTTAATTGAGTTGCCTGCTCTTTGAGTTGGATTAGTGGTTTTCATCGGTATATCGTGTTCTATAATAACTGGCTCAATATCATCTTCTTTATCGGCATAAACCAAAAACATACAGATACAACAACCCTGCTCACCTTTTTTCCAGTAATCAAACTCATGAAAGAAACTTAACTGATAAAATGTAGTCGCATCATTAACCATTAAATTTTTATCTATTTGTTGGATAATAAAATCTTGCTGCTCACAACCAAAACTAATATCCGCAAACATATTAATCATCACGTTTTTAATCGGATAGTTGGATGATAGTCTCTGTAGTTTTGAGATAAACTGTTCACATGCTAAAGCCACGCAATTTTCACCACCTGCTACACCATGTAAAAATTCAATATTTTTGTTACCAGAAATTGCCCATTTTACTTCGTCCCAACTCATACCAATGATGCCACTACCGCTATGTAGTCGTTGAAATGCTTGCATAACTAAAGGCACTTCATTTAGTGAACACAAGATGACATTATCCGCAAGTTTTAGGCAATCATAATCTTTATTCGTGGTAGTAATCGCAATCAAATAATCCGTTTGCGCCTGTATCCGATAGCGTTGCAAATCCGCCAAATCAACCTCATCACTCGCCACAAAAAAAGTGACTTCATTTTTGCCATTGGCAATTTTATGTGGTTCATATTTATCGACTTTTACAATGTCACTATCAGGTACTGACGAATTATTTTCCATTTCACACACGCCTTTTTTCTTTAATGCTCATCAAACCTTACTAAAATTGCTGTTGCGTTATCATACGCACGACCTTCAGAGGCATAAATCTGCTTACGTAACTGTTTAAGCCATGCTTGCAAATCGGTATGCTTATCGATACTTTGCCATTTATCGCAAGGCACTAAGTCATGTACGCCATCGGTACATACCACTAAGCAATCATCTGATGAGACCTTTAACGTTTGACTGTCAAAAGTAGGCATTGGATTGTTGTCTAAGTCACTATCGGCAATCAAACAATCGGTTAATGCATACATAGGACTTGCCATACCGTCTTGGTTATATTCGCCAAAGTCGGCTTGGCGATTTTCATTTTCCGCTTTTTCATCAATCAATTGATTGAGTAGATTATGGTCACGGGTGATACATCGCCATGTTTTTGTCATAGCTGAAAAATGATAAACCCGACTGTCACCGATATGTTTGATAACGATGGGCGGATTGGTTTCACTGGCTTTAGCAAGTGGTCGATAGACTAGGGCAAGCGTCGCGGACGCGCCATAAAAGCGTTTTGGTAGGGTTGCGACTTTTTCATAAATCTTTGAGATATCCATGACAGCCGATTGATTTGAATTGTCTAAATAGTTTTGCCACAGTTGTTTGACTGTTTTAACTGTCTTAAGGCTAGCATATTGCGATAGATTAGATTCTGCTACACCATCGGATACCGCAACACAAAAGGCGTCATCACATCGATGCACAGGTGTGATACCAATCGCTTCTTGGTAATAATCATCGACAAAGAAAAATGCATCTTGCTGCAAGCGGTTGCTGGCATTGCCTTGAAAGGTCATCGCACAAATCGTAGTGGAGAGTCTGGTCATATCACGAGTCGAGTAAGAAGGTTAATCTGATTATAACCGTAAAGTTGGAAAAATATATTCTAGGTTTCTTTATTCGATATAGTCCGTGATTCAATACGTTTTTTGGCTGTGGTATAAAAAGTATGCTTCCTAGACCCAGCCATAATTGACATAGTGGAACAGTAAATCAAACGCTTTAAAATGATTTGCTAGCTTTTTCGAAAAACAGCTTGTCTTTCGAAAGACTCGCCTAAGCCTTTGCCTAAAACAATTGTTGTTCCCTTCAATATCAACCGTATGGTGTTTACCTACCTTTTTAAAATCAAAATCAAAGGCGGTTAAAAAACTATCCCAGTTATCACAGCAGATATAGCCAAAGTCAATGCCTAACGCATCAAGCTTGGCTCTTAGCTCTCTAGCCGTCTTTAGATTACGTTTGCCCCATACGAAGGCAACAATCTCACTGGTATCTGAGTCGTATGCATAGACTAGCCATACCTTGTGCTTCTTATGCCCTACATACGTCCAAAAATCATCCACTTGCAGTTTTCGGTAATAGCGTCGTTTAGGTTTTATCTCATAATTGG
>NZ_DALZSV010000092.1:0-4873 GCF_032014955.1 Moraxella sp. CTOTU47724 | reverse complement strand
GTCGCCGTGGTAAAGTCCCGGGTAAGCCTAGGGTGAGTGAGGAGAAGTTGGAACTGGCTCGTCGGGAGTTGTCTGCTGGACGGACTTATCCTGAGGTGGCAAGAATTCTAGGGGTGCATCCGCAGACGTTGTATCGGCTGGTGCCGGTAAAATGTTTAGAGATCCAATGACTAGGCCTTTCCAAGTAGAGCTAATATTGATGTACGCTGGAAAAAAATAGAGAAGAAGACCTAATAAAACCACATCATTAACTCAACACTTTCTGTATCGCTAATAAGACGCTTACCACCACGGCAAATAAAATAATTAGACTTAAAAGGTGGTTAGGTTTGGCTAACAGCCCTCTACCCTGAACATTTTCTTTATAATCAAGCTTGACCATTTCCATACATTGTGAGATGAAAGCTAAGCTAGCAGCGGTAGCTTTTTTAGAATGATAAGGTTTTGGCTGATTGGCAAACCCAGGTAATTCTTCTTTAGTTGGTCTTACTTGTTTTTTAAATGATTGCCAATATTGTCCGTTGGCATTGAGCTGATAAAAGGCAGGACTGGTTTCAATATCATTGTCACCGTAATAAAGCCACTGCTGGTATAAATAACTGCCCTCCCAAAATCTAGCTGGTAGCATGGTGACAATGCCTTCGCAATCATCATGTACCAAAATAGGAATGATATTCATGGATAATTTGCCATTGGGCAGATGTGGGCGCCATAGAAAAATACCTGTTGTAATGAGTGGTAATGCGCTTAATGCGGATGGGACTCGCTGTATATGGCGCTCTTGTTCGTCGGTCACATGTTCCGCATAGCGTCTTAGCTCAGGGTCATCAGGGGTGGTATGTTTTAGGGCGTAAAGTTGACTTGCTACATTAATTAGTTGATATGAAGGGGTGCGCCCAGTTGGGTCATATACGATATCAGCCGGACAGGAAAAAGCTTTATCTTCATCAAACAGAAATTTGTTAGCTTGTACAATGGCTGCCCAGACAAGACGTCCCTCACTGTAGAGTTTACCAAGATGATTGATTTGTTCGATAAGCGGGTCATTATTGAGCATCCAGCTAGGTGGCACAATCTGTAGGTACGCAAGCTCTTTTTCTTGCATGTGTGCCAGTGTTTCAGCTAAGTTAATATTTAAGACTTGTGATAGTTTAATTTCTTCCTGAAGTTCTTTGCTCATGCTGGTCTCAAAAGATACAAATTAGATTATTGCAATAATTTATAATAAACAATTTTCTAATCTTAGCGTATCCAGCTGTCTTATGACAAATCCATTGCTATTTCTTTTTTCATATTCTGTTTTTTTATTGGTTTATTTGGAGTGTGAATAGTAGCTTTAAGCGATAGTAAGCAAGGAAAATTAAATCTATGAAAAACAATAGGTTGTCGGGATTCAAGATTTCTTTGTTAAACACTCGACATCTGTAAAAATAACAAAACTTCTCTAGAGTTTATCGTTTATCGATATATAATATATAAAAATTTGGATTTTTTTTATGATTGTTAATTTTGCATGTGATAAAACTCAAACACTTTTTACAACAGGCAATACACGCCATTTCTCTTCAATTAAAAAAGTTGCTGAAAGAAAATTATTGCAATTAGATAATGCGATTACTTTAGAAGACTTGCGTTCTCCGCCAGGTAATCACCTTGAAGCCCTATTTGGCGACAGAGAAGGTCAGCATAGTATTCGAATCAATGATCAATGGCGGATCTGCTTTATATGGACACAAGAAGGTCCGACAGAAGTAGAAATTGTAGATTACCATCGATAGTTAGGAGAGATTATATGAAAAATGGTATGAGACCCATTCATCCAGGTGAAATTTTGCGAGAAGATTATCTTGCACCGCTAGAAATGAGCGCCAATGCTTTAGCGAAGGCAATCGGCGTCACCCCTGCCCGTATTAATGAAATCGTGCGCGAGGAACGTGGTATTACAGCTGATACGGCACTACGCCTTGCTAAATATTTTGGGGGTAATGCTAAGTTTTGGCTAAACTTACAAACCACTTACGAGCTACGACTAGCTGAGACCCAAGATACGCATTTTTTAGATGAGATTATGCCATTAGCTTTCAGCTAAATAGAAAACGCTATCTTAAAGTCGATACGATGTATTATATTAAAAATCCGAGACATGTCTCGGATTTTTAGGATTTTGAACGAATTCGTCACTGTAGCTCATATATTTGGATTTATTGATTGCCATCTTCATGTCCATTTAAATTTTGCAATGGACATTAGGCTAGTTTAATTGGGGGGTAAGGTAGCTGGGATGGATGATTTTTTAATAAAAATCACTAAGATTATCATAGTGTAGGTAATGTAAAATTTTTAGCTTAGGCTAATTTTCTTAAATTTACCCCTCTGATCTATCAAATATTACAGTATGAGTGTCTTTATCATGCACTTTATATATCAGATTTTTCAACGTAATCTTTTAAAATACTGTGGATTTTTTCATTAACGCTCAGTTCTTCCTTATCAGCTAGTGTTTTAATTGCTGAATGCAAAGATGGTTGCATTAATAGTTGCATACGTTTGCTTTTGACTTCAATAAACTCAGGATTGCGTTTCATTGGCACATCAAACTCATTTTTTTGCTGTTTGCTTAAGAGTATATCTTCTTGAGAAACATTCCTAGTTTCTAATTCCTGGTCTTCGACCTGCTCGTTCTCAAGTATTGGGCTACTGATAAATGACATAGCTGGATTTGCATGGCTAAAACTTTTTTTAGTAGACATCATTGAATCTCCTGCCAAATTTCCTGAAATAAATTATCATAATCTTGAGTCGCATTGCCTTTTGCGTCATAAGAAAAAATGTCTTTTCTTAGTGCTTGGGCTTCCTTAATAGCAATTGCTTCACGAATATTTTGTGTGTATGTTTTTGTATATATACTTTTAGCTGTATCTTCTATAACTTGCTGTAAATCACGACTTAAGATATTACGATTACTATAGCGAGTTAAAACAATCCCTAAAACCTGTAAATCCTTATTGGTATAACGTTTGATTGCATCAATCGTTTGTCCAAGTTGAGTTATTCCCTGGACACTAAAAATATCTGCCTGCGCAGGAATTAAGGCAAAATTACTAGCTGTGAGAGCATTAATAGTTAAAATATTTAAACTTGGTGGAGTATCGATCACTATGTAATCATATTCTTTTAATTCAGTTAATGCTTCTCTTAGACGATATTCCCTACCTGTCATTGTCAGCATAGATTCAACATTAGCCAACATAGGGCTAGAGGCAATAATTTGATAACGCGATGGTGTGATTTGAATCGCTTGTTTATCTAATTTTGCATTAATTAATAAGCCTAGTGCATTATTTTCGCTATGGCTGGCATTCGTTGCGTAAGTTAAATTACCTTGTTGGTCTAAATCGATGAATAATACTTTTTTACTTTGTTTACTCTGCAACCAGGCACCTAAAGCATGTGCGGTGGTAGTTTTTCCAACACCACCTTTTTGATTAATTACTGTAATAATTTTTTGCATACTGATAAACCTATACTTATTTATATATACACATAATTGTATATGTATAAATTTATATATTCAATATTTTTTTTGAATTTTATTCAATTGCCATTATCCTTTTAAAATAACTACGAAATCTGATATCTGTATGAGCCGATCTTTTGTCATTCTCTTTGTCAAACATCTTCAAAAATACAGGTACTTCCGTAGCAATTAAGTTTCTCACCCTATCTAAAACTTCTATTTGAAAACCTAGATCGAGACTTTCAAATAACTGCACAAATTGCTTGCTTTCTTGTTCTTTTCTCAATACTTCTTGTTGTTTTTCCAATTTTGATAATCGGTCCGCTTCGAGTTTCTTCTTAACTTCTTCTGCCTGTTTTTGATATTCCTGCTGTTGAGCATCAACTTCTAATAACCCCCAACGCTCATTAATGGCTTTTTTATAAATATTGCGTTTGTGCGTTTCATCATCTATTTGATTTTTGGCAATATATCTATCTGCCGTTGCTTTAACAGTTTGGCGTTCAGTTTCAGATAGGCTTTCAAATAAATTAACATTACTGGCTTTGGCAAAAAATTCTGTGGATTGAACAGGGTTTTCAGTCACCATTTGTTCTTCAATGACGATATTGAAATGGGTAATAGCTCGCCCCAGTTTTTCTTGTTCTAATATCAATTTAAATTCACCCTGCTCGTTCACTTGATTAATAGCGGGTTGCAATACTCTTCGCTTAAATTCTGCCACATTGGGATATTTGGCAAATACGCCGAATAAAATCTTCCATTCATCCACTTGCTTTCGACAGTTTCCCACTTTTCGCCATTTGCATACAAGTTCGTAAAGCCGTTTGGCAGGGGTAGTGTTAAGTTCTATCGTATTGGCGTAATCATATTGCGTATAGTCTAGAGCGTCAGGATTGGTCGCATTTTTGATTAGATGGAGAATATCATCACTAAACTTCAAATAGATGAAGGAGCCTGTATCACTATAACCTATTTTTTGCACCAAACGAATGTGTAATTTCATCTTACTGAACTTACCATGCTTAGGTTTTGATGCCAAAATCGAATCAGAAAAAAAGCTAATCTCCGTTAGATTAGGCGGAATCTCAGGCACAACTTCACCATTAGAAAAATCATAATAGGCATCACAAATAATCTTGGTTTCTTCAAGTTCTAGCACAGCTCTTTTCAGAACTTTATACGCATCATCCAATGATACTTTGTGAATATTGGCGTATTCCTGGGCAGAAATAACTACTTCACCATTCCATAAATCAGACGACATATTGGTTTGACGAGCTTTAGTCATTGCAATCGTCATAATATTATTGGGTACAGGGGACAAGTCGTAACTTGATTCAACTAAGGTATTAT
>NZ_DALZSV010000091.1:0-5001 GCF_032014955.1 Moraxella sp. CTOTU47724 | reverse complement strand
GATGTTTATCCACATTACGGACGCCATGATAGGTATTCAAATAAATCGGAAAAAATGTGCCAACTGCCACCAAAAAAATCTTTGCCGTTTCATCAATCCCAAACCACACGATGACCAGGGGAATTAATGCCAAATGTGGGATGTTTCTCAGCATTTGAAAGGTGGTATCCAATAACGTGCGAAATACAGGCAAAGTGCTGGTCAATAGCCCAAACCCCAACCCAAACAACCCGCCAATCAACAGCCCAGCAAACGCTCGCAGCGCACTAATGCCGAGATGCTGCCAAAGCTCACCACTTTTTATGAGTTCATAGCCCGCTTGAAGAACGGCACTGGGTGACGAAATATTTTTAAGGTAAGCCTCAGGCAGTAATTGAAAACTCGCTACCAGTTGCCAACCCGCCAACATAAGTAACGGCAACCACCAACCCCCGGTACGCCCAAATAGGGTTTTAATAACCTTACGGGTTGACAATGTCTTGACTGGTGCATTCACCCTTATCGGTTTCGTTGGTAGCGGCTTTGATGCCGCTACCACTGAATTATCCGCAACAAAACTTGACGTTTTCATAAACAACCTCTCAATGCAAATTTATCAATACAACTTTATTAATGACTGTTAAAAGCTTAACTGTCGCCTGTATCGCTTCAAAGTAGTAAGCGCAAGCTAGCGTCATAAAGGTTACCTACCCTTTTTTACTAGGTTTTTACTAGGTTTTTACTAGCTTTTTACTAGGTTTTTACTAGCCATGTTTTTACTAACAATAGGCTTTACTTGGGTGGATACCAGACAATATCTTTTACCTGTATTTGTTTTGGCAGCAATTTATTTTTATAAAAAGTATCCGCTTCTTGCTGCTGCGCTTGAATGATGTCATCGGTGATATAGTTGACACCGTAATTTCTTGATTTCACCGAGGCTAACGCCACGTCAGGTTTTAGATTGGTGACTTTTTGGATCATTTTGCTAAAAGTTACCGGGTCAGCGGTAATGGCTTTATCCGCTTCATCAATGGCTTTGACAATGTCTTTAATCACATCGGGGTGTTTTTGAGCAAAATCCGTTGATGCCAAATAAAACGATGTATTATTGGGCTTAAGACCTGTAGCATCGGTCAAAACTCGTGCTTTTAGCTCAATTTTGGCACTCGATAAATAAGGCTCCCAAACGGTCCAAGCATCCAGTTTCCCCGATTCAAAGGCAGCACGGGCATCAGATGGCTGTAAATACTTGACATCTATGTCAGCGAAACTTAATTTGTCACGTTCCAATGCTTTTAGTAACGTATAGTTAGCACTAGAGCCTTTAGTCACCGCCACAGCTTTACCTTTTAATTCAGCCACGGACTTTAAGGTTGAATTGGCGGGGACAATGACGGCTTCAGACTGTGGTGAAGGTTTTTCATAGGCAACATACACCAGATTACTACCCGCGGCTTGGGCAAAAATGGGTGGGGTGTCCCCTGTGGTGCCAAAGTCAATATTGTTGGTATTTAGCGCTTCTAGCATCGGCGGTCCCGATTGAAACTGCACCCAATTGACTTTGATGCCGGATTTTTCGAGCGACTTTTCAAGCAGCTTACTTTCCCGCAGATACACCAACGCTCCTGAACTTTGTAATCCGATACGCACTTTTTCAAGTGGTTTTGAATCACCGCTCTTAGCGTCATTGGTCTGTGCTTCATTGGTGGTTGCCGCATTGGCAGATTTGGTGGTATTTTGCTGGCAACCTGCTAATAGCAAGCTAATACTAAACCCCGAAATAAGTAGAGCAGAAACTTTTCTCATTACAATACCTTATACAATATTTAGGACAATTTGTCCTTATCCTCAAAATTTTTCATTTTTTCGATATGAAATGCTATAAAGCCCTATCAAGTATCATCGAATGGTGACATTATTCCACAAAATAATAACAAAGCTTAATAATTATAATTGATAAGAATATAGAGAAATTTTCTAACCGCTCTACAATGCGGATACTTTAGCTTGCGGATATATAAAGGAAGCGTGGATAAATTAACTGCAGTTATCCGTAGAGCTAGCTATTATCCGTAGAAAAAAAGGTTAGTTTAACTCGCAGCAAATTTGGTATGCTTTAAGATTGGATTGAAGGTTATATTGAAGATGGAATTGAAGGAAGATAGGATTGAAGGGTGTTGGGTATTATTCAGTTTCAACTCATACCTGCTTGCAGTTTGTGAGGTTGGCTTTCACTGGATTATTATTGAAAAGATTATAAACAAATTTTTGCAAGCAACAAGGCTGCATAACAATAGCAGCCTTGCCCTTGTGAGTCATTCAGTTAAATTCAGTCAGTCGGTTACATTCAAATAGAAGCCGCTGTAAAATGCTGATGCAGATGGGTTTTATTTTCTAAATCATCGGCAATGGCAATCGCTAAATCCGCCACACTGATACCTGCAGGTATATCGCCGTTCATCAACAGGTGGTTGTCACCTAAACGATACTCTCCTGTACGCTCTTCACTATAACCAGCGGTTACACCAAGCATGGCAGGCGGAGAAATAAACGCCCAATTCACATCACGACGGTCTGTTAACGCTTGGATTAAATGGCGTGCTGCATTGGCACCGTCAAAGATTTCTTTAGGAAAATCTGGTGTATCAATCAACTGTTTATTGTCAGCAACATACAAACTACCAGCACCGCCGATAATCAGCAGATAAGGTACTTTTGCCTGTTTACCCCCTTCAATAATCGCCTGAGAACCTTGTGTAAATTCTTCACCAATATTGGGGTTAGTCCATCCGGGGTTATATGCACTCACAACGGCATCAAACCCTTGTAATTTTTGTGGAAAATCCGCACTCATCACGTCAGCTTGTACAGCGGTGACATTGTCTTGGGGTTCGACTTTATCAATATGGCGGGCAAACGCAGTAACTTGATGTCCACGTTGTGCTAATTCTTTGACAACCGCTTTCCCAACATACCCTGTGGCTCCTATGACGGCAATTTTTTGTGGGTTCATTTTTGTTCCTTTATTTGACTGAGTTAAGATTAAGCTATTATAAAACGCTTATTCACAAACGATTAGTCTATAATAAGCTAAAATATTATTAGCTAAAAGGCAATAATAGAGAACCTATCATGAATCAATCTGACTTTGGGCAATTACTGATTTTTCATAGTATTGTTCAAGAAAAATCGATTACCAATGCGGCTAAAAAGCTAGGTATCACGGTACCATCGGTAAGCAAGGCGCTTAAGACATTAGAGCGTAATGTTGGTATTGCCTTATTCGTTCGCACAACACGTAAACTACAATTAACCGACGCTGGCGAACAACTTTATAGCCAAACCCGAGAACCGATTTCTAGGTTACAAAACACTTGGCAGCATATTGGCGATCAGTATCAACAACCAAGTGGTCTTGTACGAATCACTTTATCACAGCTACATTTCGAACTGATATTTAAACCTTTTTATGCAGAATTTTGTGCGCGTTATCCAAAGATAATTTTGGAATTTTCTATTAATAATGCTAGTGTGGATTTGATAGAAGCAGGGTTTGATTTGGGGGTAAGATTTGGTAATAACTTGACTGACAACGTGGTGGCTAAGCCCATTTATCCTGCGTTTCGGCAAGGGCTGTATATTTCTTTAGACTATGCAAGCAAATACGGCATACCAAAGACCTTAGATGATTTACAACATCATCGGATGATTGGCTTTCGTTTTATGAGTAGTAATCGAATCGAGCCCTTATTTTTGCAGATAAATGGGGAAAATAAATTACAACCCATTGAAAACACGCTAATTTTTAATGACTCTGAACAAGTATTAGATGCCACTTTGCAAGGACTGGGCATAGGGCGAATCTTTGAACCTTTAGCAACTAATTCAGCGCTGGTACCCGTACTTGAAGAACATTGGATAACCTTTCCTGCCAATTATTTATACTATTTGCCGACACCTGTTAAAGCTAAAAAAATACAGCTTCTCATTGATTTTTTAATGGAGAAATTTGGTAGTTACGCCTCATCTTAAATTAACAACCTACATTTATGACAATGAAAGTGGATAGTGAATCGCCACTTGCTCATGTTTATAGTTTTGATAGGGATACTTTAAAAGGATTTTTTTTAGGGCATGAAGGCTATTTAAAATAAGCAATGAAACTCAAAAAAAAATAATTCAGTTTCATCTCTTTTAAATTCGGGTGGGGGCCAAAATCTACTTGCTCGAAAATTAACCAAGGCACAATTTGGGCACAAAATGGGCACACAAGATTTTTAAGCGATTTTTCTGCGCCCAAAAACACAAAAGTGGTCAAAATTTTGACTCTCTAAAAACCACGTAAACACTTGATATCACTGCAATAAAAAAGCCCCAATCAATCGATTGGGGCTTTTGGAATATGGTAGGCATAATCTGACTCGAACAGACGACCCCCACCATGTCAAAGTCGCTAGACCAATCTACCCTATTTGATATTAATGTACTTTAATACTCAAAGCTTTGATACGAGTGGGTTTCAACTAGGTGTTTCAAAATAACATTAATGCGATTTAATGACAATTAAAAAATCATTTTGTAGTTTGGTCACGCAATATTGCGTGTTTTTTACCCCCACTCTTCTGATTTTTTTGATGGATAAAGCTCAAATTTATATTATTTTTATTAATTAAATTTAATTTAAATTGTTATTATAATTTAATATTAAAAACCATTGTCTTATTAAAATGTTCAGTTTTTTAAATAATAAAGTAGACATTAGATTGTGATAATCATTTATATTATTTCAAAAATATCAGATTTAGCTTTATAAAATCAAATTAAACTCTTATCAATTTCATTACTTTGCCATATGAGCAGCAGGTTAATTTTTATACAACCTATTCTTGGATTATTCCTAAAATGACTTTTAGAAGCATTGGTTTGGCAAATCGATTGACAATGATTGTCAATTAATTTTTCGCTTTTTCCACTGCACTTGTGGATAAAAATCTCATAAGCCTGCTTGGGGGTTGTTTT
>NZ_DALZSV010000090.1:0-5082 GCF_032014955.1 Moraxella sp. CTOTU47724 | reverse complement strand
AAATCTTGCGCAATTTGTTGGCGTTTTTTGATGGGTAGCGCGAGTAAAATTTTTTTAGTGATAGGATGTTGGATGATTTTGCGAAAGCGTTGGTAACCTTTATCATCGCTGCACAGCGCATCGCCATGTTCTAGGCGAACTTTTTTGCCATTTAATGTCAAATAACACGGCTCAAAAATCAATTGCCCGCCAAACTTGTCGCAAAATTGCTGCCCAAGCAGAAAATCCCGATTACCATGCATGACAAAAATCTGGCAGTTTTTATCGGATAATGTTTTGAGCTTTGCTATAATCGGTTGAAGCGCATCTATTAGGGTATCTGTATCGGCAACATCATCTCCTAACCAAGCTTCAAACCAATCACCGAGAATAAAAAACTGTTTTAGGTTGGGCAATAAAGCCAGTTTATCTAAAAAATCTAAAAAAGCCTGCCCTAAAGGATTAGTGGCAGGCTCATTCATGCTCAAATGTAAGTCACTGATAATAACCTGCGTAATGGCGGAGGGATTATCGGTGACCAAATCTGCAAAACTTTGCATACAAAAAAATTATTTCTCAATTACTTTTGCATGGGTAATCACCACAGGCGTGGTTGGCACATCAGCGTGGAAACCGTATTTACCAGTTGGTACACCTTTGATTTTATTGACAATGTCCATGCCTTCAGTCACTTTACCAAATACCGCATAACCCCAGCCTTGTGGGTTTTTGCCAGAAAAGTTTAGGAAGCTATTGTCTTTTACATTGATAAAAAATTGCGCAGTCGCTGAATGTGGGTCAGAAGTACGTGCCATTGCAATCGTGCCGACTTCATTTTTTAAGCCATTATCTGCTTCGTTTTGGATTGGAGCATTGGTAGATTTTTCTTTCATGTTGGCGTCCATACCACCACCTTGAATCATAAAACCGTCAATGACGCGGTGAAAAATCGTGCCATCATAATGACCTGATTTAACGTATTCTAAGAAGTTTGCCACGGTGTTGGGGGCTTTTTCTTGATTGAGTTCGATAACGATGTTACCCATGGTGGTTTCTAATTCTACGTATGGCATATCCATTGTGTGCTCCTAATGGTTTTTATGGTTAAAAAAACGTATCTTGCAATTGTTGTGGCTATCCTAGCGATTTTCAATCAAAAAGTCAGTATTTAGTTTGCAAAGTTGGCAAAATTAAATGTTTCAATTAAATTCATTTAAGTTTTTTCAATGTCAAAAAACTGCTAGAATGGCAGATTAGTTCACCATTTTTGTAATAGGTAAGGGGCAACCAAATGACGGCGACGACCGACAAAAATACAAAAACCGACGAGACAGCAACCAATAGTGAAAAAAATGACTTTATCCGTGCGATCGTACGCGATGACCTTGCTTCGCAAAAATACAGCCAGATTGTGACCCGTTTTCCACCTGAGCCCAATGGCTACTTACATTTGGGTCATGTCAAATCTATTTGTCTCAACTTTGGGCTGGCTAAGGAGTTTGCAGGGCTGTGTAACCTACGGTTTGACGACACCAATCCTGATGCTGAAGATCAGGAGTTTGTCGATAATATCAAAGATGATGTCAAATGGCTCGGGTTTGATTGGGCAGGCGAGGCGCGCTATGCGTCTAGTTATTTTGGTCAATTGTATGATTGGGCGGTAAAATTAATCAAACAAGGCGATGCCTATGTTGATTTGCAAAGTCCTGAAGATATTCGTGAAAACCGCGGCAATTTTGGTCAAGTAGGCAAAAACTCACCATACCGTGACGCCAGTGTTGAAGAGAATTTGCAACGCTTTGACGATATGAAACTTGGCAAATATGGCAACGGTGAAGCGGTGCTTCGTGCCAAAATCGACATGGCAAGCCCCAATATGAATATGCGCGATCCGATTTTGTATCGTGTCATGCACCAAGCGCATCACCAAACAGGCGATGATTGGTGCATTTATCCCATGTATGACTATGCCCATCCGTTGTCAGATGCAATCGAAGGTATTACGCATTCGATTTGTACCCTAGAATTTGAAGACCACCGTCCGTTTTATGATTGGGTGGTAGATAAAGTGGGCTTTGAGAAAGAACCACACCAATATGAATTTGCACGCCTAAACGTAAACCATATTTTGACCAGTAAACGAAAACTCAAAAAACTGGTCGAAGATGACTTGGTGAGCGGTTGGGACGATCCGCGTATGCCGACCATTGCCGGTATGCGCCGCCGTGGTTACACCCCTGAAGGGTTACGGGATTTTTGTGACCGTGTAGGCGTCAGCAAGTCAGACGGTGTGGTGGATTTTGGTTTACTGGAATTTAGTATCCGTAACTCATTAGAGCATGTAAATCGTGCGATGGCAGTGCTAAGCCCACTAAAAGTGACCATTACCAATTTTGATGAAGCCGTCGCCAATGTTGAAACCCTCAAAAAAGACAGTGTAAAAACTAGACTCGACAATGGGGTTTTATGGTTGACCCAGCCTAAAAATAGCCATGATGACAGCCAAGGTATGCGTGACATTCCTTTTACCAAAGAAATTTATATTGATAAAGGGGATTTTGAAATCACGCCGCCTGAAGGCTATAAACGTTTATCACCGCAAAACCCAGAAATCCGCTTACGTAATAGTTACGTGTTAAAGATTGAGGAGCACATCACCGATGACAATGGCGAAGTGGTGGGGTTAACAGCGACTATTGACCCAAAAACGTTGGGCAACAATCCAGAAGGTCGTAAGGTTAAAGGTGTGATACATTGGGTGTCAGCCAGTCTAGGTGTACCTGCGAAGGTACGTCTGTATGAGCAGCTGTTTACCCAAGAAGACCCTGCCAAAATTGACATCAATAATTTAGCCGCGGAGATTAACTCTAATTCGCTACGTGAAGTAGATGCCATTGTCGAGCCTTCTTTATCACAGGTCAATGCAGGCGAGCGGTTCCAATTTGAACGTGAAGGGTTTTTTGTGGCAGATAGTAAAGATTACTCACCAGAGCATTTGGTGTTTAACCGTATTGTGACCTTAAAAGACAGTTTCAAACCATAAATTATCTTTAACTTATAAATTAGCTGGCATAGCAATATGTCAGCTTTTTTTATAAAAGGATATCTTAACCTATTGTTACTTATGGTTTTATTATTGTATTAGCTAAACGGTTTTGTTATTTTTTTACATGCGTAACATATGTACTGTGCTAAACTACTCATCGTAAATTTAAGTCAGTCTTGCGTAATCAATCCGTTATTCTTGTTAGATTTTGTAACTTTTAATGGCTTGATTTTAATGGCTATTAGGCTTAAGGTATCGTTGTTCATCTGTTTTTCGTAAATATATTGGTAGTTTTGGTAACTGTATGCTTTATCCAACAGCAAGTTAACCATGATTTGATTGAGAGTGTTGAAATGAAAACATTGTTAAAGAAAACGTTGTTAGGTGCTGTCATTGCACTGGTTGGCGTACAAAGTAATGCTGAATTAAATATGCAGACAGGTAGCCAAGCTAAAGTTAGTTGGGGTGGGCAGGGTAGTTTAGACAAAGCCCGTGCCATCATGTATAACAGCACGCCACAGACGACAAGTTTTAATAGCGGTAATTATAATAGCTATAACAATGCATACAGTGAGGATGATAGCTATAATCCTGCATGGTCTCAAGATAGCA
Source organism: Moraxella sp. CTOTU47724 (assembly GCF_032014955.1). Taxonomy (NCBI): domain Bacteria; kingdom Pseudomonadati; phylum Pseudomonadota; class Gammaproteobacteria; order Moraxellales; family Moraxellaceae; genus Moraxella; species Moraxella sp. CTOTU47724. The sequence goes on along the minus strand of NZ_DALZSV010000090.1, from coordinate 1,445 downwards.
CGCGGGCTTCGGGTAGCTATTTTGCCAATTCCAAAGGCGCTTTGGTAGTGGATGCGTTAACGGGCAATACCATTTATGAAAAAAATGCTGATATCGCCCGTCCGATTGCCTCAATTAGTAAATTGATGACAGCTGTGGTGGTGGCGGAATCAGGCGCTAACATGGGCGAAACATTGACGATTAGTCCATTAGATTTCAAAACCCCAAAACAATCGGGCAGTGACCGTCTAAAAGTTGGCGATCAGCTTAATCGTGCTGAAATGCTACTGATGATGATGATGAAATCAGAAAATCCCGCGGCTAAAGCATTAGCACGTACTGACCCTATGGGCTATGACAATTTTATTAGCCGTATGAACCAAAAAGCGCGTGAACTGGGGATGACGCAAACCCGTTATTATGATCCATCGGGTTTGGATTCTCGTAATGTGGCGTCACCGCGTGATTTGGCAATTTTGGCTCGCTATGCTTATAAGCATAATTTAATTAGCCAGTTTAGTACCACACCTAGCCGCCAATTTGGGGTAAATAATATCAATTCAGGTTATCGCACGGTTGCAGCGCGCAGTACCAATTACATGGTACGCGATGGTTTATACAATATTGGCCTATCAAAAACAGGTTATATTCGTGAAGCGGGTAACTGTGTTTTGTTTGAAACCAATGTCGGTAATCGTCCAGCCATCGTAGTGTTATTGGGCGCCAATGACTCAAAAACCCGCTGGAACGATGCAGAAAACATTATTGCTAATTTAAGCATGCGCCGATTCACCTAATCAATTCGCAATTTACTGACTGATTTTTTGATAAAAAAGCAAGGATGACTGTCCTTGCTTTTTTATGGGTGCAAAACTAACAAAACCAGCTATTTGGTGTGTTTTATAAGCTATTTAGCGTGTTTCATACAGGTGGTCGCAAAGGGTACTGCTTCTAGACGCTCAGGTTCGATTTCTTCACCACTCACAGCGCAAATACCGTAAGTTCCATTTTCGATACGAAGTAAGGCATTATTCACCAATTCAAGGTTTTGCTGGGCTTCGACTAGCAAGTTTTTACGTACATCGTTTTGCTCATTAATCACCGCTTGGTCATCCCAATCTTGGGTCATATCCGTATCAGGATTTTGCATATCATGTTGGATTTTATACACGCGAGTTTGGTATTCTTGTTTTAGGTCAAGTAATCGTTGTTTTGCTTTGTCAAGGTCAACCATACGGCCTCCAATTTTATAATAAAATATTGAACGCAGTGCTGCGTTCATGTTGTTGTTTTTATAAGCTTATCATCAACACCCTTCTTAATAAAGTAGTAATATAGTAGTAATACCGTGTTATCACCGCGCGTGGCGTTAGTTGATAGCATCAATAATGTTAAAAATACTCAAAATATGCTAGGTTCTGTTGAACATTCAAAGCTTCAGCCAATGATAAGCAAAGGCTAGAGCG
>NZ_DALZSV010000089.1:0-5237 GCF_032014955.1 Moraxella sp. CTOTU47724 | reverse complement strand
AAATTTAGAATAAAAATATTATTGTCAATACATAAATTACAATAAAACACAAAAATAAATGACTAGCATAATATTATTGATAGGTTTTCATTGAAATAAATAATAGACAATATTATTGAATAAAATCAGGGAAAAAACAATTAAAATTGCTCATCCTGATTTATTCAACAATAACAGGTGTTTTTGTTGAATTAATATTTAAAGAAAATCTATAACATTTATTTATGGGTTTAATTTTCGACAGTAAGTTTATTACTCATCTTAAAAAACGCGTAAATATTCAATTTTTCAGCCTGTTTTTTCAATCATCACTTTTTTATTCAATGATACTTTTTTATTTAATGATACTTTTACATTTAACAATCATCCATAGGGTTTTTTAAGCAACCCTATGATCATTAAGCACATTTTCTCAGTCTAACCGACACGGTTTTAAAGGCAGGCATGCCTGATTTTTTATCAAAATCTGTCATCGCAATCAGTGGATTGGCTTCAGGGTAGTACATGGCTAGATTGCCTTTAGGGATATCATACAAAATGACTTGAAAGCCTGTGACTTTTCGCTCAATACCATCGCCGTATTCACTTTGGATAGTCACCTTATCACCTGCTTTTAAATCCAATCTATCAGCATCATCAGCATTCATAAAAATTACTTGCCGCGTGTCAAAAACGTTGCGATAGCGGTCATCCAACCCATAAATGGTGGTATTGAATTGGTCATGAGAACGGATACTGGTTAGTGTTAATAAATCATCGGGCTGAGCCGTCAATTTATCTGCATAAATCTCGGTTAACGGTGTAAAGAAAAAGGTGGCTTTACCAGATTGGGTCTGCCATTCATAACGGTTGGCAGGATGCGGTAGATGAAAGCCTTGTTTGGTATAGACTTTTTGGTTAAAGTTATCAAAGCCTTCAATGGCTTTAGCAATGTCATTACGAATTCGGTCGTAATCTTCTACATACCAAGCCCAACGAATCGGGCTATGCCTAAGTGTAGCCGCAGCGATACTTGCGATAATCTCAGTTTCAGCGCGCAATTTATGTGAAACAGGCTGACGCGCTCCTTGTGACAACACCACATTACACATGGAATCTTCAATACTAATGTATTGGTTATTGTCGCCTTGCTTATCAATTTCTGTTCGTCCTAAACAAGGTAAAATAATGGCTTCTTTACCATGAATCAAGTGGCTACGATTGAGCTTGGTCTGTATCTGTACCGTTAACTCACAGCCGCGAATACCCGCTTCTGTACGTGCTTTATCGGGGGTTGCCACTGCAAAATTGCCCGCTAGGCTCATAAATACTTTAACCTTGCCTTGTTGCATGGCTTCAAGGGTCTCTACAACGTTATAGCCATGCGCTCTAGGGGACTTAATGCCAAAAACTTTGTCGATTTGATCAAGTAGCTTATCTGAAGGCTTGTCCCATACACCCATGGTACGGTTACCTTGAACATTACTATGCCCACGAATCGGCGCAAGTCCCGTCCCTGTCTTGCCAATATGCCCCATAACCAAGGCTAAATTTGCCAACATATGCACATTGTCCGTACCATGACGATGCTGGGTGATGCCCATACACCATGTTAAAATAGGACGTTTACTCTCTCGATAAAGCTGGGCTAGTTGCTCAATTTGCTGCGCGTCTAACCCTGTAATATGATAAATGGTTTGCCAATCGGTCGCCCTTACCCCTGCAATCATTTCATCAAAGCCTACGGTCTGGGCTTGAATAAAGTCATGATCAAAAATAGTGGCTTTAACGTTATCCCGTGCCTCGCGATCCCAATTATCTAAATGCTTGAGTATGCCCGTCATTAACGCATAGTCTGAGCCAATGTTTAGCTGGAAAAAATAGTGACTAAGTGGCGTGCTACCATTTGTCAGCATTTGGCTTGGGCGTTTTGGATCTTGAAAACGGGTAAGTCCCCGCTCTTTAAGCGGATTAATCACAATGATTTTGCCACCACGCTCAGCGACATTTGCCAATGTTTCTAGCATACGTGGGTGATTGGTACCTGGATTATGCCCAAAACTCCACACGCTGTCACAATGCTCAAAGTCATCCATTATGATGGTTGCTTTACCTAAGCCGATACTATCTTTTAACCCCACACTGCTTGCTTCATGGCACATATTGGAGCAATCTGGCATATTGTTCGTGCCATAGCATTTGGTAAATAACTGATACAAAAACGACGCTTCATTACTGGCTCGACCAGAGGTATAAAAGACAGCTTCATTCGGGTCATCCAATCGATTGAGATGACTGGCAATCAACTGATAAGCAGCTTCCCATTCGATGGGTTCGTACTCATCAGTCGCCGCATTGTACTGCATAGGCTCAGTCAAGCGTCCTTGGTTTTCCAAGAAATAATCACTTTGCGCGAGCAGTTCAGTGACGGTATATTTGGCAAAAAAATCAGCCGTCACAGTTTTTTTGGTGGTTTCAAATGCCGTTGCTTTAGCCCCATTTTCACAAAAATTAATGGGCTTTTTTTTGCCGTTTGGAAATGCACAACTTGGGCACTTAGTGCCAAATGGCTGATTTAGGTCTAATAATGTGATTGGCGCACGGGTCAATGCCTGCTGCTTTCGCATATTACCTTGCACGGCTATCAACGCACCCCAACCCCCAGATGGCGTAATAAGCGCATCAAGTTTATTATCGGTTTGGTTCAAATCGGTGGTATGAGTCAAACCATGAGGAAGATTGACATAGTCAAAAATTTGATTCGTCAACGTATGGAAGGGTTGCATTAATCGCATGGCGTTTTCCAAAATATTTTAGGAGAGATAAATTAGAAACCTTTGCACGAAAAAATAAACAAAAGTTTTTAAAATTGATATAATACAGTAAAATCAAAAAGATAGCAAAAGATACGAATATGGCATGGAAACAAACAGGGTAACTCTCCCTAGCAGACAGTCTCATCAATGGTCACAAAGCCATCGAAGAATTAGATGAACTACATAACCTAATCAACTGGCAAACTATCGAGCAAACCTTACGCCACGTTCATAGCAGTGACCGTGGCGAAAGTGCCTTTCACCCTGTCATCATGTTTAAAATCTTACTACTACAAAAACTCTATAACCTATCCGACCCAGCCATGGAAAAACAACTGGCAAGAGATTTACTATTTCGTCGCTTTGTTGGTCTATCGCTTACCGATAACGTACCCGACCACAGCACCATCTGGCGATACCACAAACACTTAGGTGAACTTTGACTCATTGAACCCTTATTCAACCAAATCAGTCAACAACTAGCCGAGCAAAATATCATCATCAAAGCAGGCAGTGTTAGCATCATTGATGCCAGTATCGTTGAAGCCAAAAACAAACGAGCTAAAAAAGGCAAACATACCGACAATACCCAAGATAACGAAGCTGCATACGTCAGTAAAAAAGACAGCACAGGCAAAGTAAAAACCACCTACGGCTTTAAAATCCATCTTAATTGTGATGAAGACAGCTTTGTCAAAAAGATTCAAACTACCCCAGCCAATGTCCATGATTCACAATGTTTTACCACGCTTTTAACAGGTGATGAATCAGCCGTTTACGCCGACAGTGCGTATAATGACCCCTGCTGTCAACAACGGAATAAAACACTTGGTAGATTATGTCAGGCAGCCTGACGATAAAAGTCTTGGAAACCCCCGCAGGTGATTTAAATCCTAACCCTTTTTGTATTCTCTGACGGTTGTAAAACATCTCAATATATCGAACGACATCTTTAATGGCTTCATTCCGAGTTTCATAGACTTTGTGGTAAACCAGCTCGTTTTTTCTTGTGAAGCAGTGCTTCTCACCCAAGAAGCTCTCAATCGGAGTGTTATCATAGCATGAACGAGGAATAGCAAAGCACTGCTTTACCCGAGTGCAAGGCGAAGGCTATGCCTGAGTACCTTTTCGGCTCATAGAACTAGCCAAGGTATGTTTTTGAATGATTTGGCGGTATTGATGACTGCAATACTGACTTCCTCGATCAGAATGCACGATAAGCCCCCTAGCAGGTCGTTTATACTTAATCGCATTTTTTAGAGCCTTACAAACTAAATCAGCGGCCATACGTTTATTTAACGCATATCCCACAATTTCTTTGCTGTACAAGTCTTTGACTGCTGACAAGCACACCCAGCCTTCATTGGTCCAAATGTAGGTAATATCGCTGACCTGAGGAGCACTGCTCCGCAAGAATCTTTTCGATGTTAGGAGCTGCCACGTCAAACTGCTGTTCTAGCAGATTTGGATAAACAGGCTTATTATGATTTGAGTCAGTAGTCGTTTTAAATCGCTTGTGACGTTTGCAGTAAATACCATGTTCTTGCTTGATTTGCCGTACCATGTATAAGCTGATGTTATGTCCTTGATTGGTTAAGTGCTGATTCAAGCGCTCATGACCATAGCTTTGCTCTGTATCTATGTGAGCGGATTTGACCAATAGTTCACAGCGATTGTGGTGCTGTTTTCGCTTGCTGATGCCTCGCTTTAACCAATCATAGTAGCCTGATAGGCTGACTTCAAATAACCTTGCCATGCGTTATATGCAGTATTTCAATCGATTCTCTTGCATAAAGGCGTACTTGGCTATTGGTACTCAAGCATAGCTCTCACCTTGCGTCGGGGCAAAGCAGTGCTTCGCTTATTCCTCCTCATTGGCAAAATACGCCGTTGCCTTTTTTAAGATTTCTCGTTCTTCTTGAGCGATCTTGAGTTGTTTTTTAAGGTCTTTGATTTCATCCAAGGCGGCTATAATTTCAGGGTTATAGTTTTGTGCGCCTGCAAGTACACCGCTTTCAGCCTTTCTGTGCCAGTTCGCTAATGTGTTCATCGGTATGCCGAGTTCTTTGGCGTTTTGGCTGATATTGTTTTGATTTTGGCAATGGCTTCGGCTTTAAAGGTGTCGCTGTATTCTACTCTTTTCTTACTCATGGTAAATTCCTGTTTAGGTTGTTAGTTTACCAAATATTTTCTTCCGTTTTTTTCAGCATACATCATATTGACCGCATATCCAGAACCTTAAGGAAATTTATATAAGCAACTATAAAACTTTTGATTATTTTGTAAATGCATATTTTCACCAAGACTGGAGAGAAGAAGCCAAAAATTCAGAAGCAATATTAGAATTATTTCTAACGAGTGAAGATATAGAAAATATTAGAAGTCTAAAAAAAGATGTTGAAAATATAATAGAGAATGAAGACATTAATCAATTTTTTACTA
>NZ_DALZSV010000088.1:0-5387 GCF_032014955.1 Moraxella sp. CTOTU47724 | reverse complement strand
AGAAAAAAGAAAAAACGAATCAACCTAAATTCAGAGGGTTTGGGAGGTAGTTTGAATTACTACAACTCAGGCATAGCCTTCGTCTTGCGCTCAGGCGAAGCGATGCTTCGCTATTTCCTCGCTCAGGTTCAAATTCCCCATTGCGGTCACGTGGGGTTTCAAGTTCGAAGCCACCAACCGCTGATTTGACCGTCTTTTTGCTATAGCCATTAAGGCGGTTGCCAATAGGATTTTGCTCAAGGTAGCTGTCTATTTCAGCCGATAAGGCCGCTTCGGTAAGTTGTTTGATGAGTGGGGCTAGTACCCCATCACTGCCTGTAATAGGCTTTCCTGATTGGATGGCTTTTAGGGCTTCGTTAAAGTCAAATTTTTGCATGGTGTCATTCCTGTTTTTCTGAACAGTTTATGGAAATGACACAGTTTTTCGAACACTACCGGCATCCGCTCTATTAGTGATAGACACACTCGGTTTTCAGCGCTAATAGAGAAACTAGCCGAAGCAAAACCTAGAATCAGTAAAGTTAAACTATGTGAGCTATGTTAGAAAAAACTTTAATATCCTGCTTCATAACCTGATAATAATCTTTTTAATACCTCAAAAATGCGCTTATCATCACACTGAGCGACATTAAAACGTAACATGGAGCGAGCGTTTAATGACTGACTAAATACATTGCCTGGTGCTAAAATAACGCCTTCACTCAAACAATCTTTAGCAAGTCTGGCTGCATCAATGTCCATTGGCAGCTGACACCATAAAAACATACCTGCTTCAGGTACTAAATAAGGCGTTATACCTAAAACAGATAACTTTTGAATAGTTATCTGCATTTTTTTAGCAAGTCGAATTCGTAATGACTCTAGATAACGCTGATATCCACTATCGGAGAGGATTTTAACAATGACTTCAGATGCTAAATGACCACCACCAAATGTGGTGGCAATTTTCAAATCAATCAAATCCTCAATCCATTTTGCTTTTGTTGCAATATAGCCACAACGTAACGATGCAGAGATACTTTTAGAAAAGCTTCCAATTTGAATAACTTGAGATAAATTATCGAATGCAGCTAACCTTGGTGCAGGATTTAATTCAAAATCAGCGAAAATATCATCTTCAATAATGATGAGGTTAGTATCACTAACCAGTTTTAATAGTTGATGTGCTTTAACGGTAGATAATCTAGCACCTGTTGGATTATGAATACCTGAATTGGTTATATACAGGCGGGGAGACAACTTTAGCGCTATTTCAAACTTTTCTAAATCTGGACCATCTTTTGTATAAGGGATTCCAACAATATTGACACGATGTGCTTTTAGCAGTGCCTGAAAGTTAAAATAGCAAGGATCATCTATCAGTACAGTATCACCTGGTTCTAGAAAAAACCTACACAATAGATCAATAGCGTGGGTACCTGACTCTGTTAAAACAATTTGATCTACCTCTATATTAATCTCAAGTTTACTAAGCCGTCTGACTAATAATTGTCTTAATGCCAAATTTCCTGCAGGAGTTGCATATTCTACCAATGGTTTAACATCACAACGAGAAACTTGACGTAATGCTTTACGAAACCCCATTTCATACATCCAAGACTCAGGTAGCCATCCGCAGCCTGGTTTTAGCATATCATCGTTAGCAGTTAATGATTGTCGAGATATCCAAAGTGGGTCTACGGCTCTATCTAAGTTCGGCCCTAAATTATTCAGTGATAGGGGTGCAATGGGCGTATTAATATAATAACCCGAGCCTCTTTTTGACATGATAACCCCCGTAGCCATCAACCGTCCATAGGCCTCTACCACAGTCGAGACAGACACTTGCATTGATTTTGCTTGTAAGCGAACTGAAGGTAAACGTGAGCCAGGTAAGTAAGTACGGTTAGCGATCTTTGCATGAATCGCTTCAATTATTTGATTTACTTTTGAATTGGTTTTAGGCATAGGTACCTATCATTGTACTGAAAATATAATCATAACAGTTCCGATAAACTGTATTTAGATTGTAGCTATTTTACGCTGATTATCCTATGTTTCAATAGTTACTTGAAATTTGACAAATAATAAAATTTTTAAGGTGACGAAAAATGAATAAAGCTGTAAATGGTTGGATAAATGGCATTATAGGTGTCGCTATATTTTCTGGTTCCTTACCAGCAACTCGCTTGGCTGTTGCTGACTTTAACCCTATTTTCTTAACTTGCATTCGTGCCATTATCGCTGCAATATTAGGGTTAGTATTGCTCTTGTTATTGAAACAGCCAAAGCCAAAACGGGATAATCTCCCAGCGTTGTTTATCGTTGCACTAGGCTGTGTTATTGGGTTTCCACTATTAACTGGTATCGCATTAAAATATATCGACTCTGCTCATTCTATTGTATTTATAGGCTTACTTCCTCTTAGTACTGCAGTCTTCGCGGTACTAAGAACTCAAGAAAGACCAAAACCATTATTTTGGGTGTTTTCACTAATGGGGGCACTGTGTATCAGTCTTTATGTAGGTTTTACCGGTATAAAGGAGTCGCTGGTAGGTGATTTGCTAATGATTACATCAATTATAGTGTGTGGGTGGGGGTATGCTGAAGGTGCTAAACTTTCTCAAGAGTTAGGTGGTTGGCAGGTAATCTGTTGGGCTTTAGTGTTATCAATGCCAATCTTACTACCAATAGCAATTTTTATGTTCCCGACGACTTTACATAGCATTTCAACCTCTGCATGGATTGGTCTAATGTATGTGTCAGTTTTTAGTATGTTAGTGGGTTTCGTGTTTTGGTACAAAGGCTTGGCTCAAGGGGGTATTGCGGCAGTGGGCCAATTGCAATTGTTACAACCATTTTTAGGATTATTATTGGCTGCCGCTTTGTTACATGAAAATGTAAGCTATTTGATGATATTTACTTCTATAGTGGCAGTCATTTGCGTGATAGGTGCCAAAAAGTATGCAAATTAAATACTTTATACGCTTCACTTGTTATTTTTAAGTATTTACCATTAGGACTTACGCATTTTTAAGTCTCCGCTCGCCCTAAGCCTATCGAACGGTGCGCAAAAGTTATGGTTCGACAAGCTCAGCACGAACGCTTCTTGTATTTTTGCGTAAGCTCTAACAAACTTAAATTTTAAGTTCAAACGATTTATTTAACATAATCAAAGATGGGCGAAGTGAAATTGAATTAAGTTCTAAGTCTAAAATGTTCATAAAACATTCAAAAATTTGTTTATTTCCTTTATTTGTGTTTGTATGGTCAGTACATACAAACTTTAACCTATTCAATCAATTAGGAAAATTATGGCAACGACTTTTCATATAGCAGGTGTCAACGGTAGTATTGACGGTAATGGCGAACAAACTTTGGTGATGATACATGGTTGGCCCGATACCCAAGCACTGTGGCAAAACCAAGTGGCTTTCTTTAAAAATGACTATCGTTGCGTCACCTTTACGCTGCCTCTATTTGATGAGCCACAGGCTCGCCCCAAGGTGTTTTCATTAGAAGACATCATTGATACCATTCGTCAAGTGATTGACTATGTCAGCCCTGACAAGCCGGTGATATTGATGGTGCATGATTGGGGTGCTATTTATGGCTATCAATATGTGGTACGTTATCCAAAGAAAGTCAGCCGCTTAATTGGCATTGATGTGGGTGATGCCTATAGTGAAGAGTTTAATGCTAGTTTAACGGTTAAAGATAAGCTGGTGATTGCAGGCTATCAGCTGCCATTAGTGATTGGTTTTCGTTTAAATGGTAGCATTGGTAATAAAATAGCCAGAACAGTAGGCAAAGTCCTAGGAGCACCTGCGGCATCTCAGACGATCCATGCAAATATGGGCTACCCTTATTATGTGGCGTGGACAAAGGCAAAGGGCGGTTTTAAAAACTTACAATCGATTAACTTCACCTGTCCTTACCTGTTCGTCTATGGCACACAAAAACCTACCATGTTTCACTCTGAAGCTTGGCTTGTTAAAATCACGCAGCAACCTAACAATCAGGTGAGCGGGTTTAAGACATCACATTGGGTTACTGTCGATAAGCCCACACTGTTTAACCATACAGTATTAACATGGCTGCAAAGACTTGACTGATATATGCTGAAGAAAACGGAGAAATTTACAAGGTTATTTTTCATTATAATACTTAATAATATTGAAAATGGAGTAGGCAAATAATTGATTTTAAAAATATTATTTTAACATAACAAGTATTAGGCAAGTTGAGTTTGAAGATGAATCAGTTAACAATAGTGCTGTCGTAATAGGATAAAATATACATTCCTTGAATGTAAAACAAGTCAGTGCCTACGCTAAGTAAAACTGCACGGATGCTTAAAATGTATTACCAAACCCACAGTTTAGTAGTCACAACCTTAAACGCAATTCATTTTACCTTGAAAAATCAGCGTTTGTCTCATTAGCTAAAAACTCTTATAGTCACGCCTCAAGTTTTTTAACAAAAGCGAATCAACTATGAGCCAAATATTTGCGCAGGCAACCCCACGAACCCAAGCGCCATACCGTAACGATGTAGTAGGGTCATTTTTACGCACTGACGCGCTAAAAAATGCCAAAACCGAATTGCAAACTGGCAAAATCAACCAAGCGGCATTTGACAAAATCCTAAAAGACGAAATCCAAAATCTTGTGAATCTACAAAAACGCCATGGACTGCACGCCGTGACCGATGGTGAATTTAGCCGTGTGTGGTGGCATTTAGATTTTTTAGCGGGGCTAGATGGCATTGAGATGATTAGCCTTGAAAAATTTCCTGTTGCGTTTAAGGGTGCGAAACCTAAGGGTAACACCATTGCCATTGTGGGTAAAATCGACTTTAGTGACGACCATCCCTTTGTCAAAGCCTATCAACTTTTAAAAGATTGTGCGGGTAATTACCCAACAAAATTCACCATCCCATCACCCAGTATGCTGCACTTATTGGCTTGTATACGAGATGAAAATTACCAGCCGATTGACCTTTACCAAGAAGAAAGCCAGCTATTTGATGACATTGCTAACGCATACATTAAAGCGTTAAACAAATTTTATGCATTAGGTCTACGTAATTTACAACTTGATGACACAAGTTGGGGGCAGTTTTGCTCGCTCGATAAACGAGCGGAATTTGAGGCTCGTGGTATTGATTTGGATAAAGTTGCTAAAAATTATGTGACGGTACTCAATCGTATTGTAGATGCCAAACCTGATGATATGCAAATTACCATGCATATTTGTCGTGGTAATTTTCGTTCAACTTGGTTCTCTGAAGGTGGTTATGCGCCTATTGCTGAGGTGTTGTTTGGTACCTGCAGAGTAGATGGTTTTTTCTTAGAACCTGTTCACGATTAAAAAATATGCTAGGATAAGCTACATAATCAATTAATA
>NZ_DALZSV010000087.1:0-6407 GCF_032014955.1 Moraxella sp. CTOTU47724 | reverse complement strand
ACCCAAATAGGTTTGCTTGGCATATAACGCAATTTAAATTCATTTTTGACGTTCACAGAATGTCGCACTGCACCGAAAACATAATAGAAACCATTTTTGCTATTAACATGCTTAGCATGGCGAGTTTGACATTCTTCCAATATCACCTTAGCTAACCGTGGATTTTCTACCCCTGATACATAATTAACTGCATCACATTCTAATTTACCCGACAGTAAGCGTTCAGCTGAGAAAGGCATGTGCCAAATTTTATCTTCTGTCATGATCTATATCCTATAAAAATCTATTAACTACAAGCATCACTAGCAGGCTGTAACACTTTTCGTGGTCTCCCTGATTTCACTTTAACCTTATCATTTCCCATGCCGATTGCGCGATCATTGGTTTTAGCAAGCTTAAAGTAATAATCTGTTTTGGCTAGATAAGGTAGAACATAAGTGAATAAATTATCAATCATGGTCTTATTGCTAGCGTTTAATTGCCCTATCGCCAAGTGTTTATACTTGTCTTTATTGGCATTACAGTTCCAATAAATTCCTTTAACTACATCGCAGCTTTCATCATGGGTGAGTTTATTCCACATCTCACCCATATCCATCGCAATGCTAATATCCTCACGGTGTTTATCACCGTCCAACATCAACAAACAGTGATAATGAAAGCTCTTATCAACCCCATACTCCAATTTCCAAATAAAGCCTTTCACATCATATTTTCGCTTAATGATCCTAAAAAACTTCGCTCGATAGTCTTTGATCGTTTTAAGATCACTGGCAATCAAACTACTTTCTATATCAAGACGCTTTTCATAAAACGTTCTGGTATCAGTATCATCGTAGACGTCATCGTTTAATGTCTCACTCAACTTGTCATATGCCAGTTTTTTTTGTGTATCTAAGTAATCTTTGTTAAATGCTAGGTCTAATCTAATCAACAGCAGATTCGCTTTATATGCAATCAAACTTTCCACATACTTTTTCAGATCGCGATTGGTTCGATGAAACGCTTTAATCGCTTTCTTAACCTCAACCGTGGTTTCTTCACTTTGTAATGCATCCACAAGGGATTTGAGTATCATATCTTCATTTGCTATAGCATTTGGACTTAATGCTAAATTCTTTATCCCAGACTGAAAAATATGGTCAAGTTCCAACTCACTAAAATTTGCTAGCCATCGTAAATAAGCATTAACGTATGGGCTATACTTTTTATCGTTATACGGTAACAATTCATCCAAAGGCTTAGCGCCATGAGGAATCATCGCTACGCCAGTATGATTTTTCCAGAACCATAGATAAATATTTTTGGTATTCAAAAATTTCTTTAACGAATCCTTTTTCTTGTCAATTGATAAATCTTTACTAGCTAATTTTTGTAATACCTCATCAAAGCGAATATAATTTAAGACATCGTCATAATCGGTAGAAGGAATTAATCGAATAGTCTTACCAGCTTTCTCAGTATAGCTAAAAAAGCTCTCTTTGAACTGATATAAAAAGTCTATGTCATTTGACATAATTGTTTACCTTAGCTAATATATTGATTTTCAGTAATGATTGTACCAAACAATCATTACTCTAATATAAATTAACAAATGTTTATTTTTTATGTTAATAACATAAATACCGAAAATGATTTACCTAGGCTATTTCCGGCAATATAAAGCAGGATCACCTCTTATTTCCGTAAGACCGCGCACAAGTGCGACGCTTAAACCCATTGTAGCAGTGTCAAGTTACGTAGTCAATATGGTAAAGTTAGGTAGTATAAAATTTATTCTCTTATTTTTGTAATTTACGCTGTCATTAACAACGATATATATGAATTTAGGTAATACTAAATCCATATATATTAAAAAAATGGAATTTATTGTTTTATAAAAATTTGTTTACTTATTATTTTGTTATTTATTGTTTTTTATATTGACTTTTATAAAAAATATAAAAAAATAAAAAGCCAATTATACGTGGCTTTTTATTTAAACTAAACATTTAATTGCTTGATTAGCTTACCTTCCTTACACTCTGCCGAAGCCCTTGCTCCATCGATTGCCACTGTCCATCGGATGAATTACTATTACTCCCCACTGACCGAACAATCGCATCGCTATCCGCATCAGCATTGTAAAACTCCTCCACGATTGCCAATCCCTCATCTGAATCCACCTCAAACGCTGAATTGGCATAGCCAAGTTTAGCCACCTCCTCTAACGCCTGCTGATTGAAGCCAGACTGTAGTTGCTGGGCATGAATCGCCTGAGCATTTTCCACCGCATCCTTTAAGCTCACATTATCCTGCAAGGTCAAATCCACGTAGTAGATGGGCGTACGATAGCTTTGTGTCGTACTCTTCCCACGAATCATCAACTGTAACGGTAAGCAAGACAACAACCCACCCGATACCGCATTAAAGTAGCTTAGTCTTGCCATCAGCGTTCTGATTGAATTGTAGCCCGTGGTACGAAAGATAAATGAGCCTAGCTCATCGACATCATCTAAGTTGGCGTATAAACGTCCAAATACCTTACAGTTACCATTTTGTCCAATAGGACATAATTCTGGGCTTGGGCAAGGCAATTGCTCTACGCCGTTTTGGGTACGTCGTTGGCACAGCTCACCATTGCCCACACAGATGGGTCTGCCAGTCTGCCGATCAAACAGGGTGTACTCTGCTCGAAGGTTTAACTCAGGCGTGTTAAATAGCATCCGTACAGGAATATGGCGTAATTTACCATTACTGGTTAATTTGGCATTATCCCTAAGTTTGTCATCAAGTGGATGCTTAATCCAACCCTCCTTGCTTTGCACTTGGCTGGTAATGGTGAATTGGTCATCTTTTTCCGGTAAGCGTTTACCATTTCTCTCAACGACTTTACCGATGGTGATTCTGCCTAAAATAGGCGGTGTGATGGTTAACCCTTTAATCATGGGTGTTCTCCTTGGTTTAATTTAATAGATTGGTTTAAAAGGCTTGCTTAATTGGCTGATTGAATCAAATAAAAAGCCCATGCTTGACCAGCAAACATGGGCGATATAGTGATTGGGATAATGGGATGCTTGTTAGCTTGAATTACGCCTTGGTATTCACCAGAAAACGACGACTGCCTTGCCTTACCTGTGGATATTGATTAAGTAGCTCGGGTTGGTCTTTGAGCAGTGCCTTAGTATCTAAACTCACGCTATCTTTAGCTTTCTTCCAGCTAACTGAGCCTAGACTAAATAACGCTTTTTCGGCATCTTTGATATGCATCTGTATCCGCTGTTTAAGTGATTCATAGTTGTCTGCATGGACTTCCATTAAGTTCTTTTCAGCCAGTAGCTGACCAAATAGCATATTCATGTCCTCGTTTTGGCTAAAATCGAGGGTTTTATCCGCCGTGGACTGAGAATACAATTGAGTAATTGCTTTCGCTGCTGATTCGCTACCATCGGCAGGGGGCGGTACATCGTTTTGCACATACTTCCAGAATCGCCATTCTTGTGTAATTAGCTTTTCAATCAGAATGTCATCCCGTTTGATTTCATACACCCTAGCTTCATGCCCACAGATGAGTACACAGACATGGGCTAAACTTTTACCTGTCACCGCTAACTGGTGCTGTACTTGGCAAGTGACATACACCGGTACGCCATGTTTCCATAGCTTTGCGCCATGCTCCCCTGTGGTTTTAATCTCAAGCACACCGACGTCTGACTTATTAACGGCATAATCAAGATTGGCAAGCATAAAGGATTTATCGGGGTCAGGATGTTGCAGGACTGCGTTAACACGGCGCACTTTATTGCCTGTCTTAGCGGTGTAGTACTTGGCAATAAGGGGTTCTAACTCTTTACCCCAATATAGCGGTGAATAGGCATTTTCCATCAGCCCATCGGATAAGTCTGGGTTTTGTCGTCCTGTCTTAATCAGCCATAGCTCAAGCATAGACATGTAAGGATTAAGCCCACAGGCTGCGGCGGCATCACTACCGCCAATGCCTGTGTTTCGAACGGCTAACCAGTCTTGATGGCTTAAGTTTTTAGTATCAGCGAGGCGTCTAGCCGATTTGGGTTCATGTCCTGCTGGGCGTACCTGACTACTGCGGTGGTTTACCACTACAGGCTCTAAGGTTAGTTCCTTAACAGATTGACTGTCATTAGGACTGGAGGATTGGATCGGTAGGGTTAAATCATTCATGCTGTTATCTCCTTTGGTTAAATGTTTGTAAAAAAAGGGCATAAAAAAACCACGCCTTATTGCTAAAGCGTGGTTGTTACAGTGTTTTAGATAGTAGATAAATTGCTTTAAGCGACTTGTTCTAATGACTGATGCTAGGCAATCAATCGCATCGCTTCCTCAAGCCCCTTTTGCTTTAAGTTAGCGCCTGTGCCAAACCAAGCTGAGTCTAACCGATGATCGGTAGACATAGCCCTGCGTTCATGGTCAACAAATTCAGTCACGGCACACAATAAGCCATAAGCGGTATCCCTTGCTGAATCAAGATCAGCACCTCGACCTTGACCGTTAAACATGGTCATGATTTGATTCATGGCTTTAGCGTTTGGCACTGCTTTTTGGGTTTGCTTGGTCGTAGGAAACATAATGAGCGTATCATCGATATTGTTAAACAAGCGGTTGAGATAATTAGTCGCTTCCGCTTGAGTTACCCGCCGTTCGGTGAGCTGCTTCATTTGGTACATATGCTCATTCCACTGATTGATGGAAATACCTAACTGATTCTTCACCTTAGTGGCATCAAATACGGTGCTATGGGGAACTTTCACCACACTGCCTGACTTATCAGCTAGGCTAATCGCCAAGGTGTTATTACACACTACCCGAATAGAGGTAAATTGGGCAGTCGTAGCAAGCGTACCATCACAAGCGGTTGCCAGTAAAATATAGCCATTTGAAACGTCTTTACCTTTAAGGGCTGTGGATTGTCCTGTTTTCGCCAGTGCCCAGAATTTACGACCGCCTTTGAGTACGCCTGCGGTTTCAAGCTCAAAGTCGGCTTGCTCAGTCAAATCCCGATAAAACTCCAAGATTTCACGTGGCTGGACTTCTTGGTAGCGTTGTGAGACGACGGATAGCGGTTCAAGCGTATCTGAGCGATACAACACTTTGTTATCAGCAAATGGCATAATGAGCTTACCACCTGCGGCATGATTGGCATAGTAGCTGACATCGGATGATTCGATTGTCCAGTCCATGCCTGCTTGTTCTGCCCAAACTTCGATGGGTTGATTGGGGGTAAGCTCGTTACCTAAACCGTGCCAAGGGGTTTCGCCAACATATGCCATTGTTTGTACTTCGTGTGCCATAAGATGTTCTCCTTTTTTGTGTTAAATTTAATAGAGTGATTGGACAGGCTATGTCGCATTTAACGTTGTTGCATCAAAGACGTATTCACAGTCAATGCACTGCATTTGTTGTGAACCTGGAAAGATGGTGAATTTGGTTTGTACTAAACTTATCGCAATATTAGCGACCGTGCTGATGGCAATACCTGCATAGGGTGGCAGTCGATAAGCATTACAAATACTGGAACTTAACCCCTCTATGATCCTAGGATGCAATAGTGTTTGGTTTAGGGGTAAGCTGAAGTTAATATTATCATTACCAAGCTTGTATACATTGGATGAATGACAGTTAGGACATAAGGTTTTTATGGGCATAGAAACTCCTTGTTAGGTCAAATTTGTGGCATAAAAAAAGGTCTGCTTTTTAGGGCAAACCTTTTACATAATGCTGTTTACATAAGCCATTACGAATACTGAATGGTTATGTCATATGCGTAATATATATCTGAAATACTTTAGAAATGACTGAGTTAGCTGATGAATTTAGCCTAATGTTAGCTTTTCTACTATTAGTTGACTGATGTCTGCTGAAACAAAACGAAGAGAATATTTAGTAAGCTAGTAACCTAGAAAGGATTTTACCTTTAAGTTTTTAAATTTATTACCTTAATTGGTGCAAATTAACATTTTTTGCTTCAACCAAGAAGTAATATGCACCATTTTGACGTTGGCTAACCTTACTATTTTTATATGAAATTCCAAGATTGTTTATAAATTAAAATAATATTAAAGCTATACCAATATCCTATAATCATAGGATAAGTATATGATATTTAATAAAATGTTATAATAAAATTTTAATTCTTTAGGTATTGGCACTACTTTTGCTCTAGCTCAATTAGGTTTAAATAGCTTAATAAAGAGAGGTGTGAAATGAGTACCCATGAAGAAAATCCCCTAGTTGAGGCGCCACAAGAAGGGCGAAAAGGATTTTGGCCAATTTTTTTAGTTTTATTCAGTTTTACCTTTTTTACAGGCACTATGTTTGCTGGCGGTAAAATAGGCGTTGCATTCGATATTTCTACTATTCTATTAATTACCGCACTAGGCAATCTACTGCTTGCA
>NZ_DALZSV010000086.1:0-6926 GCF_032014955.1 Moraxella sp. CTOTU47724 | reverse complement strand
AAACTCGACAAAATTCCTTACCGCCCTATTTTTTCCGTTTTCTGTACTGACCCCTATATGCCCCATTCAGACCGTCTTTGGTTTGTGATAATACTTGCTCAATTTTGTGGTTATTGGGGTTTTGGTTATCTTTGAGCAAGGTGGTGAGCATACTGACTTGCATTTTGAGATACGATAACGACTGTGCCAGTGAGTCATGTAGCTCTCTTGCCATGGTGTTGCGTTCTTCCGACAAAATTAGCTGATGCTCTTGTTCCCGCTGTTTTTTCCCTGCAAACATCAGTCCAATGAGGTTGGCAAGGGTGTTTAGCAATTCATTTTCATCAAAAAAGGGTTCTTGACTATCGGCAAAATTTTGCCAGTTTTGTTCATCCAATAACGTGATACGATTGATAGGTGATGGCTTTTGGGAAGTAGCAGAGTTTGTGGGCTGGGGTTGTTTGCGGATGCCCTTGCCGTGATGATGGCGTGGCTTGACCAGTAATTCACCCCACTGGGTTTGTAGGCTGTTTATCGGATATACCCAAACGCCCTCATCATGCTTGATGTCACAGGTTTGGCAATGTGCTTGGGGGCAAAAACTTCGCCCAAGATGTCTTTTATCACGAATGCCCAAGCTGTGCATCGCCATCGCATCTTTGAAGTTATCATTGTGCAAATTAGCATCATGTAGGCACAGGCTAATGTCAAAATTGGGCAATACCGCACCAAACTGCTCGATAAGTACCTGTAGCCGTGCATAGGCAACTGGCTGTTGGTTAAGCTGTTTGGCAAAGTCATAGAGTAAGGTCAACGCTTGGTTACTTTGGGTAAGGTGGTAGGTTTTTTTGGCAACTTCGGCTTCTAGGTTGTTTTGGTAGGCTTTGAGGGTACTGGTCATTTGGTTAAAAGAATCACCCAACTCATTAAACTCTTCATAACCTGCGATATTAACGCTGGTGTCTTCCCCTTTACCAAATTGTTGTGTCGCCTTACGCAGTTGCCCAACAGGAATCAATACATTTTGTTGCATCTCATGTAACCCTGCCAACATGATAATGATGGTAAGTAACAACGCCCCAATTTGTAAGTTCTGTTGAAGGGATTGTCGATGCTCATTGCGGGTCTGAATTTGTTTGACCAACTTGTCAACATTATCAATATAGCGAAGTGAAATCGCATACAAGGCATCGCTATTGCCCTCTCTAACGCTCGTTTCAAGTGCTGGCTGAAGCTCTGTTGTCCAAATCTGCCGAATGGTGTCAATTTGCTGATTAATTTGGTTATCCCGATTGCCTTGCGACTGCTCATAATGAGCCAACTGGGCAAGACGACTTTGCATATCTTGGGTAAGTGCTGCCAGTAGCTCATCTTTACTCAAATGGCTGTCAATTGGCTGTGAAGCAGGAATACTTCGGGATAGAGCATCATTGGGTGATAACTGTTGGGATTGTATTTCGGGTTGTATTTGGGGTTGCGATTGTACTTGTGACTCATGGTTGGTGGATTGGTTAGCTAATGCTTGGGCATTGGCTGGGGTTTGTGCTGGTCGATTTTCTTGTTTTACCACCAAATAATTAATGCGGTAAGTCGCCATCCGCATCGAACCTGCGGTATTGACCGCCTCAGCATCTGACTGAGCAATCCATGCCAAAATCCCGCTAACCATCGCCATACCGACTGCCATCACCATGACAATCGCCACCGCACACCATGCCCGAACAGGCAGTGAGTTGCTAATACTGGGCAAAAAACGTGAACGAAATACTGACTTTTGCAAAACTACCCCTAAATAGTTGTGATGGCAAAATCGTATAGGCTTTTACCTAACTTGCGTAAGAGTTTAGCATAAATAATTGAAAACTAGCGACTTTATAAAATAATCCCATCGCAAAAGCCATACTACTTTAGCAGTAATTTGCATCATTATTGCCCTTGCCAGTCGCAGGTTTCGCCCCTGCCAGACCGGCAAAACCCCTTCATACCTTGCTATGATATTACCCATACACCCATTTTGTGTAAGCTGGAGCATATCATGGCAAGTCTAAAAACCAAACAATATATGGTGCTGACCTCATCCACTATCGCCTTTACGGTATGTTTTATGGTATGGATGATGTTTGCGGTACTGGGGATTCCCCTCAAAAAATCGTTGGGTCTAAGTGAAACCGAATTTGGTCTATTGACTGCGATTCCTGTGTTGACAGGCTCACTGGTACGGTTACCGATTGGGCTGTTGACCGATAAATTCGGTGGTCGGATTGTATTTTTTATTTTGATGTTGGCGACTGTGATTCCGATTTACTGTTTGTCGTTTGCCAGCGAATATTGGCACTTTTTGGTATTAGGTCTGTTTGTCGGTTTGGCAGGTGGTTCATTTACCGTGGGGATTGCCTATGTCGCCAAATGGTTTGAACCACAAAATCAAGGGTTGGCAATGGGCGTCTTCGGGGCGGGGAATGCAGGTTCGGCACTTACCAAACTCATCGCCCCCAGTATCATCGCCATTAGCACTTGGCAATTATTACCCAAAGTCTATGCGGTGATGATGTTGGTGACGGCAATTGGATTTTGGTTTTTGACCTTTGACAACAAAGAACACCGCACCGCCAGTAATGCCAGTATCAGCAGTCAATTAGCCGTGCTAAAAGACCCAAATGTGTGGCGTTATAGCCAGTATTATTCGATTGTGTTCGGGGGTTATGTGGCGTTGGCGTTGTGGATGACGCACTATTATGTGGATGAATATGGTTTTAACCTCAAAACTGCGGCGTTTTTGGCAGCTTGTTTTAGTTTACCTGGCGGTGTACTGCGTGCGTTGGGTGGCTGGTTATCAGACCGTTATTCGGCTCATACCGTGACTTGGTGGGTGCTTTGGGTATCCATGTTGATTCTATTCGTGTTGTCGTATCCACAGACTGACCTTGTGGTTCAAACCGTTACTGGCAATAAAAGCTTCCATTTAGGCTTAAACTCCACCCTATTCACCGTGTTGATTTTTGCCCTTGGCATTACCTTTGCGATTGGTAAAGCCTCGGTGTTCAAATACCTGTCTGATGACTACAAACAAAACATGGGAGCAGTGTCAGGCGTGGTTGGTTTGTTCGGTGGTCTAGGTGGCTTTATCCTACCCATTATGTTCGGTATGGCGGTGGATATCACAGGCGTGCGTAGCTCTGCGTTTATGATTATGTTTGGCGTGGTGTGGGTGTCGCTCATTTGGATTTATATGAGTGAAGTGCGTCCTACTATGGAAAAAGGGCATCAAGAACAAATGGCGTTGAAAAAAGCTCAGAGTTAAATGCTGGCTTAAATACTGGCGAAACCAAAAACCCACAAGTTATCTTGTGGGTTTTTTATGTTAAACCTTATCTACTCCCAAAGGATAATATTGCCCCTGAAACCTAGCCCTTGGCATAAGATTTTTTTGCTCAAAAAATCATTATGCTAACAAGGTAAAAAATCCTTTTGAGGCAAATCAAACGCACCCCAAGGGCATATTGGAGGCTCTTATGAACAACGAACTAAAAGGCGGTCGCCGTATTGACGATTGGCGACCCGAAGACGAAAAATTTTGGGCAAATGGTGGTAAACAAACCGCCACACGCAACTTATGGATATCCATTCCCAACTTACTACTGGCGTTCTCCGTGTGGGTGCTTTGGTCAGTGGTCGTGGTGCGTATGCCAGACGCAGGCTTTCATTTTAACAAAGCCCAACTCTCTTGGCTAACTGCTTTACCTGCCTTATCTGGGGCGACGTTGCGGATTTTTTATTCGTTCCTTGTGCCAATTTTTGGCGGACGTAAATTCACCACCCTTGCGACCTTATCACTCTTGATTCCGACCATTTGGATGGGCTTTGCATTACAAGACCCAAATACCCCTTTTGCCACTTTTGCTATCATTGCTTTGCTGTGTGGGTTTGGTGGGGCGAACTTTGCCTCTAGTATGTCCAATATCTCGTTCTTTTATCCAAAATCGCAACAAGGCACAGCGATGGGCTTAAACGCTGGTTTGGGTAATTTGGGTGTGTCGGTCATGCAGTTTTTAGTCCCTGCGGTGATTGGCGTGGGTATCTTTGGGGCGTTGGGCGGTGATGCCCAAACCACTGCCAAAGGCACGACCATGTATCTACAAAACGCTGGTTTTGTGTGGGTGCCTTTGATTATCATAGCTGCCCTTGCCGCTTGGTTTGGTATGAATGACTTGTCGTCTGCCAAAGCGTCTTTTAAAGACCAATCGGTGATTTTCGGTCGTCAACAAAACTGGATTATGTGTATCTTGTACCTTGCGACTTTTGGTTCGTTTATTGGGTTTTCGGCGGCATTTCCGATGTTGATTAAACAATCATTCCCAGATGTGAATCCGCTTAAAGTGGCGTTTTTAGGACCTTTGGTTGGTGCGTTATTCCGTCCGTTCGGTGGCTGGCTTGCTGACAAATTGGGCGGTGCAAAAGTCACCTTAATCAACTATGGCGTGATGGCATTGGCAGTGATGGCAGTAATGTACTTCCTAAAAGCAGGGAACTTTGCAGGGTATTTTGCGTGCTTTATGGTGCTATTTATCACCACTGGGATTGGTAATGGCTCGACTTTCCGTATGATTCCTGTGATTTTCCGTACTTTCCATGAGCGTTTGGGCGGTGCAGATTGGCAACTCAATGCTCGTAAAGAGTCAGCAGCGGTGGTTGGTTTTACCTCAGCCTTTGCGGCGTATGGTGGGTTCTTTATCCCTAAAATGTTCGGTTCAGGTCTTGGGGCGAATGGTACGTTTATTACTTTGATTGTGTTTTATGTGATTTGTATGGTGCTAACATGGTGGTACTATAGCCGTAAAGGGGCCGAGTTTCCAAGTTGATTTTAGAACCTGTTCTGAGTACATACAACAACCCACAAAATACGTCATAAAGGTCAACCGTCCTTGGTTTGGTCCTCTTCCTTGCACTTTCTAAAATAGGTAGTATGTGCTCGAATTGTTTTCGGCCAATGTCGCTTGGATAGGCTTTTCTCATGGTGAATAATTCGGTTATTAATCAATTATGTGGCTTATCCTAGTTTGACCCTTGCAACGTTATCCAATGTGGCAAATGCACTTGGCAAAAAGCTAAAAGTTGAATTTGTTGATGATTTGGCAATGGCATAACAAATAGTGCTTGCAAATATCTCTCCCAAGTAGCTTGTCCAAGGTAAATCTTCCCCTATTACTCCCAAATGAGTATTGTTGCGATTGGTGAATCGGTGCAAAATAAACTTGAGTAAAGCACTGGGAATTCACCATGTCCACCAAAATACCGACCAAAACGTCATCAAAGCTGCCGACCAACCTGCACGCTATCGCATCCGCTAGTTATCCCCCCAAATCCCCACACCCTATCCTAAACTTAGGCTTTCGGGTGTTCTTTGTCGGGGCATCGGTGTTTGCCATTATCACCATGGGGCTATGGCTTGCGGTATTGCAAGGCTGGACAGGCTTTACACTGACCGCTTTCACGCCTTTTATGTGGCACGCCCATGAGATGATTTTTGGCTATGCGTTAGCGGTCATCGCAGGCTTTCTGCTCACTGCGGTGAAGACATGGACAAATCAGCCCATGCCGTATGGGTGGCGGTTGTTTGCGATATTTCTGCCTTGGGCATTGGCAAGGCTGACATGGGCGTGCTTACCGCATTTGTCGTCTGATATCACAGCGATTGGGCTAAGGCTTGCCAGTGGACTGGATATTCTTTGGTGGTCGCTGGTTTGCGTAGCGGTGTTTACCCCGATTATTCGGGTACGTCAACGTCGCCAAATCGGTATCCTTGCCAAACTTGCTTTGCTATGGCTTGCATTTGTCATCTTCGCTATTGGGGCATGGCGTTCCGATATCGCATGGCAAAAGACAGGCGTATATCTAGCGTTTTATCTGATTATTGGGGTAGTGCTGACCATTGGGCGACGGGTCATGCCGATGTTCATCAGCAATGGGATCAATCATCATCTGCCCAAAAACGCTCCCAAAGTAGAACTCAAAAACGCTGTATGGGTGGATAGGGTCAGTCTGTTTGGCTTTCTTGCCTTTATGCTCGCAGACTTGTGCGGCCAGCCTGTGGTTGCGTCACTGTTTGCCCTTGTCACAGCATTGGCGAATGGTTATCGGCTGATGGGTTGGTATCACAGTGGGATGTGGGGCAAGCCGTTGGTATGGTCGCTGTTTGTAGCGTTTGGCGGTATGGTGGTGGCATTGGGGCTGTTTGCGGTGTTGCCGTGGGCAGGTTTTGCCCATAGCTTTGCGGTGCATACATTGGCATTGTCAGGGATTGCGGTGATGACATTGTCGATAATGAGCCGTGTGAGTCTAGGGCATACAGGGCTGTCGGTGCATGAGCCACCTAAAGTGGTCGGGGTGATATTAACGCTTATGGTGGTGACTATCGTTACTCGTGGGCTGTTGCCGATTGTATTGCCCGCTTACTATACACAGCTGTTGACTGTGTCGCAGGTGTTATGGCTTATCAGCTTTATACTGTTTTTGTGTGTGTATCTGCCGATTTTAAGCAAGCCTAGAAAGGACGATTTATTTGGTTGAATTTAAATCTTCAAAAGTAAAATATTGCGTACCAAAACAAAATTATCTTATTAACTTGACTTACTCCCCTTGCTAAAGCAAGGGGATTCCTTCCACAAGACGGTCAAGCCCGACCGCAAGAATGTTTTTACTGGCATTAATATCTCTATCATGCCATGTGCCACACGAAGCACAAGTCCATTCTCTTATTCCAAGCGATGTTCTACCTTTCGGACTATTGTCGGTGATGTCACCACAACACGAACATCGCTGGGTCGTGTATCGTTCATTCACGATTTCAAAACGGCAACCTGCGTTCTCGCATTTGTAGGTCAGTTGTCGTTTCAGTTCAAACCAACCTGCATCGTAAACCGATTTGGCTAGTTTGCCTTTTTTGTTGT
>NZ_DALZSV010000085.1:0-6990 GCF_032014955.1 Moraxella sp. CTOTU47724 | reverse complement strand
TGGGACATAAACGGATGCTGATCGGCATTGATGGTGAGCATGGTCATGGAGCGAACGATTTGCTCACCGATTTTAGTCATCTCATATAAAGCGGCTACGGTAGACGGCTCACCATCCTGGCGTTCAATGCCCAAATTAGCTATTAGTTGCAACAACCATTTAGACAAGCGGTTTACGTTTTTTTTCGATCAAGCAATTCTTGGATTTTATGGAAAGTGTTAACTTGCTTGGGATCTTTGAGCATGGGTTTCCAGTCTTCGAAAATATCAGGGTAGTCACGGCGGTCATTAGGTGACATTTTACTGGTGTTGGCATCAATAAATTCTTTTTGGTAAATGGCTAGTTTCTTAATTTGGGCATCTGATAAACCTTTGACCTGCCAAGATGTTCGCTGTTTGATATTGCCTTTTGGTATGCTATTTTGCTGATTCAACTGGTTAGGCGTTTGTGCCAGGTTTTTTACACTGATATCTTCAAAGCTAAATACCAGTTCAGATATACGTCTGCCTGATTTGTTTTGGGTATAAGTGACACGATAGGGGGTATTGGCTTCAACATCTTTGATCGCCTTATCAATCACATACAGCTTAAAGTCACTGATTTTTTCATAGTTTTCTTGGCAGTTGAATTTTTCTCTTAAATATTCAATGGTATACGCTCGAGTTTTATGTTTTTGATACATACAACTAGCAATAAGTTCAAACATTAGTAAGCCATAGCATCCAAGGCTGACAATCATGTCTCGCTGATATTTGGTATACGGATTGGCTTTATCAAACACTGTCAGCATTTCTACCACGTCATCCATCAACACAATTTCAATTTCGCCCAATTTAGGCTTATAGGTCGATTTACCGATCCAGCTCACTGCCGATTCTAATGATTCTTTAGTATTTTGGTTAAAATCCCAAAACACGAACGATTTATCCTGCAATCCCCGTCCGATTTTTTTGAGTTCTTTATAATAAGAATGGCTATTAATTTTATATTCATCAATAAAATCCTTTACCCTTATGACGAATTTTCGCTGATTAGGATTCTTATCAACCGCTTTTCGTACAATGGGCGATAAAAACATCACCAATCGCCGTTCATTCAAATCCAAGTTAGTAATGGCATTGAGTAGTCGATTTTGTAACACAATCCAACTTTCATCATATAGCTTATCGATATTTTTTAATGTGGAAGTTGCCGTAGCGGGTGGCTGTTCAGTACTCGCAATAAGCTCATTTTTCTTCTGCAAATTTTGTATTTGTTGCAGGAGTTGTAAAGTCTGTGTATCAATATTTGACAACAGTTGCAACGTTTCTGCGATATCAAGTGGTTGGGCCATATTAGACTCTATTTATAGATAGAAACACTATATAACGAAATTTGTATAAATTTTTCGTATAATACCCTATTTCTTTCGTCATTTCACCCTATAAACTTCGTTATATACCCTATTTCTTTCGTCATATATTCTAGTTATCCACAATGCAAATATATGATATTTAATTAAAAATTAACTATTTATAAATAGTGATAAAAAATATAAAAAAGAAAAAATATAAAAAAAGAAAAGAGGCATTTTATCTTTTATTTAATAGTTTTTATTTATCTTGAACAAGTTCTTCTGCAATAATTTCAGCTTGATTTAATACCAACTCTGTAGCTAGTAATTCCATATCAGGTGGATAACCATATTTCCTGAGCAAACGTTTTACGACAGTACGAATTTTGGCTCTAGCAGATTCTTTGATTGTCCAATCAACACTTATGTTATTACGAATGGTTGATGTTAAAACAATGGCGAGTTCTCGCAGTTTATCTTTACCCATGAGTTCTTTGGCACTGTCATTTTCGGCAACCGCAGAGCAAAACGCATATTCAAAGTCAGTCAGTTTCAGCTCATTAGCCAAACTATCGGATTCCTTGATTTCTTTGGCTAACTTAATAAGCTCTTCAATTACTTCAGCTGCAGTTAAGACTTTGTTTTGGTAGCCTTTGATAGCGTTGTTGAGCATGTCCATGAGTTTTTTGCCTTGGGTAACGCTGTGTTGCTCTCGCACTTTTATTTCATCATTCAGTAGTTTTTTAAGAGTTTCTAGAGCAATGTTTTTGTGTTCATAATCTCGCATTTCTTCCATGAATTCATCAGATAAGATAGAGATGTCGGGTTTTTGAATACCAGCGGCATCAAAGATATCGACGACCTTTTCACTCACTAAGGCCTGGTCAATGGTCTGTTTAACTCTAGTTTCCAATTCGCTGTTGCCGATACCTGCAGAATTGGTCGTCGGTTCATTGAATTTGACCAAACGTGCTTTAACCGCTTGGATACGGTCATGGCTACCGATTAAGGCTTCGGCTTTGACCCATTTGGCTCGTGCTTGTTGGGTGGCGGTGAGTTCGTCTTCGTTAAATTCTTCATCAAAGTCGGCTATCAATTTTTTGCCTTCGTCACTAATCGCCACTTTGGCAAGCCGTGATTCATAGAAAATCCGCACCGTTGCTCCATCTTCAACGACTTGGGAGATGTCGTAAATATCAACATAATCACCAAACACCGCTGGGGTGTTGACATCGTTTTTTTCAATCGGTGTGCCTGTAAAGCCTAGATAAGTGGCATTGGGTAAGGCATCACGCAAATATTTGGCAAAACCATAAACCGTGCGTTTGCCTGTCACGTCGCCAGCATCGTTTTTGACATCGACTTCTTTGGCGGCAAAGCCATATTGTGAGCGGTGTGCTTCGTCGGCGATGACGATGATGTTATGGCGTTCGGACAGCGTGTCATAGACATTGCTACCGTCTTCTGGCTGGAATTTTTGAATGGTAGTAAAAATGACACCGCCAGAATTGACTTTAATTAGTTCTTTGAGCTGCTCTCGATCTTCGGCTTGTTTTGGAGATTGCCTAAGCAATTGAACCGATGCCGAGAATGTAGCAAAAAGCTGGTCGTCTAAGTCGTTACGGTCGGTCAATATAACCACGGTTGGGTTATTCATGGCAAGCACGATTTTGGCTGTATAGAACACCATTGACAGGGATTTTCCCGAGCGTTGAGTATGCCAAACGACGCCTGCTTTTTTGTTACTAAGATTATTTTTTGGGGTGTCATCCTCATCACTATTTTCACTACTCGCTCGGATGGTTGATAATACTGCCTTATTAACCGCATAATACTGATGATATGCCGCCATTTTTTAATATTACCGATGATGATAATACCGTTTTTGTCTTCGGTTTTTTTAGCTTCAAAGACAATAAAATGCCGTACCATATCTAGTAGTGTGACTGGGTTAAGCAAACCTTGAATTAAGACATTAAGTTGTGGCTCGTGGCGGTGGGCTTCTGTGTCGCCTGTTTTGGTTTTCCATGTCATATAACGGCTAAAATCCGCCGAAAGTGTCCCTGCTTTGGCCTCTAGTCCGTCTGATACCACGCAGAACGCATTGTAGGTAAATAGTTGGGGGATTTGGGCTTGGTAGGTTTGGATTTGGTTATACGCGCCTTGAATAGTGGCGTTGGCATCGGTGGCGTTTTTTAGTTCGATAACGACGAGCGGAATGCTATTGATATACAAAATAAGGTCGGGTCGGCGTTTATATTTGCCTTTGGGGCTATCATGGGTGATGGTGAGTTGGTTAATGACCAAAAATTCGTTGTTGCTCGGTTCGTTCCAGTCAATTAACCAGACCTGCTTGCCTTGACTGTTGCCGTCCTTGTGGATTTCTAGGGCGATGCCTTCGGTAAGCCAACGGTGAAAGGCTAAATTATTGCAGACATTATTGGGTGTGGTGAGTTGGTTATGTTGGCTGATACGCTTCAAGGCATTGTTCTGGGGTGAGTTGTGGGTCGATGGTAGCGATAGCTTGTAGGACATTGTCTTGGAGCAAAACTTGGCTATAGGCTCGTAGGGGTTCGATGCCATAGGGTTCGATATCGACGCCATAAACGTGGCGATAGCCGATGGCTTGAAGTTGTTCGATAGCCATTTGTTCGCTGTCAGAGTCGTAAATTTTGCTCATGGGAATGTCCGTATTCTTATTTTTTGGAAAGTGTAGCAATTTGCCACAGTTTTATTTGTCTAATTCTAACTCGTTCAACATTTTTTCTAATTGATAAACTGCAACGCCAATCGGTTGGGGGTTTTGATTGAGTGCATATTCAACCACGACTTCGTTACGACTTTTACAAAGTAACAAGCCTATTGTTGGTGTGTCATGTTCGGTTTTGAGTTGCCTATCGACTGCAGTCACGTAGAAATTGAGTTGCCCGATATGCTCAGGTTTAAAATCGCCTGTTTTCAATTCGATGACAACGTAACAGCGAAGTTGCAGATGATAGAAAAGCAAATCGATATAAAAATCGTCACCACCAACTTCAATATGCCGCTGTTTGCCAACAAACGCAAAACCTGTCCCTAACTCAAGTAAAAATGCCATAATATGCTGAGTTAAAGCGGTTTCTAATTCTCGTTCATGATAGGCTTCGCCTAAGCTGAGAAAGTCAAAAATATAAGGATCTTTGAAAGTTTGGGTCGCCAAATCTGAATGTATCTCTGGCAATGTCTGCGAAAAATTATTGACGGCTTGTCCTGTGCGTTCTAGCAGACCGCTTTCTATTTGATGGACTAAGACATTGCGTGACCAACCATGTTCAATGGCTTTTTGGGCGTACCATAGTCTTGTTTCATTGTGAGAAAATTTATCCAATAGTACAAGATTATGACCCCATGGTAATAGTGCAACAGCCTGCTGCACTATTTGCTTATCTTGCCATGCTTCGGCAAACTTACGCATATATTTTAGGTTGCGAGTAGAAAAACCTTTGATTTCTGGGAATTCGGTGGATAGGTCTTTGGATAGTCTGTCAATAACTTTTGCACCCCAACCTTGTTGGTCTTGACGTTGTAGGATGTTTTGTCCGATTTGCCAATATAACAGCACCAGTTCTTGATTAACCGCAAGTATAGCTCGTTGTTGAGATGAGCGAATCTGTGTTTTGAGCTGATTGAGCCAGTCTTGGTAGCTCTGTTCGCTGGTTTGCTCGGTTAAAGACATTGATAATTTTCTCTTGTTTGGAAAGTGTGGCAAATTGCCACAGTTTCGATTTTTCATGATTAGTTAAAAAGTGTGGCAAATTGCCACAGTTTTTCTTTTTTGGATAGAAAGTTTAAGATGACACATTTTTTGTCATTAACATTTCGATAAATTGCTCAATCTCAGTGCGTTGTTGTTGGTCTAAGTCTTTGGCATTGATTTCGACCACATACTTTTTGCCTTTGTGATGAAATTTTCCAATCGGTTTACCATTAGAAATGATTGGTTTTATATCTAAAGGTGCAGCAATAGCGGGTGTTAAAATATCTTGGCTTAACTTTAAGCTTTGTTGCCTAATAAATTCTGCAATTTTTCCTTGTTCGAGCTTACCAAGCTCTAACATATCCCAGACATGGGATAAGATTTCTGTTGTTTGTTGTTCTGATAGTTGTAGTTCATTAATAACTTGCTTGATATCATAGGCTGCCGAGCGAGAGAGCAATTTAGGATTGCGTTCAACCTTTTTTAAAAAACTTGCTGGTAAATCGCGGTAAGCGAAATATCGATACATCTCTTTGCGATCAATACCAACGGCTTCTGCTAAACGAGACTTATTTGGAAATAACGATTCGATACTACGCAGTGCTTTACCAATTTCAAAATCGCAAAGATCTTCTCGACTCGCATTTTCTGCTAATGCTAAAATGGCAATTTCACTATCATCTGCTTGGGTCACAATTGCATCGATATGAGTTTTGCCCAGTAACTCATGCGCTTTAAATCGGCGTTCACCAGCGATTAGCTCGTAGTTTCCTTCATCGATCTCTCGAACTGTAACCGGCTGTAAAAGCCCCATCTCTTTAATAGATTCAGCCAAACTAGCAATTTCTTTTTCATCAAATACAGTACGGGGCTGAAAACGGTTAGGACGTACTTTATTTAGCGGTAACTTTTTTAGTTCATTGCCCAACTCTAAATGAGCTGACTGATTTGCATTAAGATGCTTTGCGCTGTTCTCAGCTAACTTCTGGGCTAACAATGCTTTGATATCTTTACTCATCATCAGCCTCATTATTTCCAATGACTAAATCTTCTTGATTATCTTTATGAATGGGTAGATTTAATTCATTCACCACCCATAATGCAAATTTTCTAAATTCACGAGCGACCTTGGAGGTACGGTCAATTCTTTGGATACTGGTTTGGGCCATAGCAGCCTGATTAATTTTGGTACTAGTAGGAATTTTAATAGGAATCAGTTTTCCAAGCTGCTCTCTGGCTGAACTTTCGATGAGCTTGCAAACCGTTTGGCGTTCATCATGGCGTATCAGCAATGCGCCTAATAAATTAAGTTTAGGGTTAATACGATAAATTTTTTGAAGGTGTTTAACCAAATCAGTTACGCCATACATTCCGTACTGAGAACCCGATTCAATCGGTATAATTAAATCGGTTGCCGCAGCTAAGGCATTACTGGTCAATAGTTTCAAACTAGGTGGACAGTCAATAAGAATAACATCATATAAACCTATTAACGGAGATATTTTGTCTCTTAATTCCTCTGAAGGACGTGGCGCTTCTTCTTTCAATTTATCTTCTGCAGCACCTAGCGCTAATGATCCATAGATAAGTGATACCCCCTCTATATTAGTATCCTCATGAATAGCTAGAGGAAGTTTTTCAGCTTCCGATAGTAATAGTTCAGCGATGGTGACGCTGACTTCGCTAGGGTGGTCTTTGCCAATATGTAGACTTGCATTAGCTTGAGGGTCAAGGTCAATGACTAGGACAGATAGTTCAAGCTTTGCCAGTTCTGCTGCCAGGTTGACCACTGTAGTGGTCTTACCACAGCCACCTTTGTGATTGGCAACAGCGATAATTTTAGTCTGCTTTTTTATCATTTTGTGTACGATACCATTAAAAAGTGTGCATGGTATTATAGCTTATAATCAACAGTATTAGG
>NZ_DALZSV010000084.1:0-7033 GCF_032014955.1 Moraxella sp. CTOTU47724 | reverse complement strand
AATTTCACCACACTGGCATAGATGGCTATAGCTTTTTAGTTTATCTCTAATCGGCTACGTGGGGTGGTATTTTAGCAACTTTATTTTTTTTTGCAACAACTTTTTCAATTATTTCTCCCTCAGAATGAGAAATACCTAAAAAATAATTTTTCAATAAAATCGATACGTTTTTTACACACTCACTTACTACTTTGTATAGTATTCTTGCCCGCCACTTAATCATAATATCGCTAAAACTAGGGTAAAATTTGTTAATTTATGACTTTTAATCAACCTGCCTCGATCTTTTTTAATAGAATGCTATTTATTGTCACAGCATTAATGGCGGGTTGTAATTCTTCAAATAACAATCAAAATTCAACGGCGGCCAATAACCAATCTAGCAAAGAACCTGCCAAAACAATTTCAACCAATGCGCCTGTTGCCTCTTCACCCAAAGCGACTGAAACTCTACATATTGCCGCTTTTTCCAATCTTCGCATGGTATTGCCTATCTTGGTATCAGATTTTAACCATAATTATCCGAATATAAAGATTCAAATTACCTTTGAGCCCAATGCTGCGCTGTATGATAAGGTCAATGCCAATCCTCAAAGTTTTGATATTTATTTAGCGGGTAATCAGAGTTATCCAAAGCAAATGCTTGCCAGTGTTAAGGGTGTTAAATCATCGCCTTTTACTTATACCCGTGGTCAGTTAGTGCTTTATAGTCACAAATACCCTATGGACATTAGCCCTACAACCACGCTTGATCAATTGATGCTCGACAATAAATCCTTTAGTTTAGCGATAGCCAATCCAGAGAATTTAGCTTATGGCGTGGCAGCAGAAGCCTGGTTGGTCAATCAGAATCTTTATAATAATATCAAGCCTAAGATTATTTATACCAATACCCTAGATGAAACTTTTGCGTTAACTGAAAGTGGAAAAGCAGATTTTGGATTTGTAAGCCTCTCGCAAGTATTGAATAAACCCAATAACATTGCCCTGCAAAATGTCAATACACTAAGCAATAACTACTTGATACTGCCTAAAAATAGTTATCCGCCAATTCTGCAAGATGGCATCATTTTGAATCACCCTGAAACCAGTCAAATCTTTGTGGATTATCTAAAGTCGGTAAAAGCACAAGATGTTTTAACCGATGCGGGGTTTTTACCGATTTGTACCTCGACAACTATCTTACCTGCTTGCAAATAAGTGATTAGATTTTAACCATCCGCTACTTGCAAGTCGCGAATTAATTTGCAATCGCTGATTTTAATTGATTAGCCAGCGCTGCTAGACGCTCATGATCGCCTTGACGATTTTCATGCAATCCAAGATGATAAATACTGCTTGGAATCAAATGAACGTGGTAATGAAATACCGATTGTCCTGCCTCAGCATTATTTAACTGCATCTGCACAATACCTTGGCGATTAAATACCTTGCGCTGCGCTGCCATGACTCTTTGCGCGGTGCTGAAAACTGCCGCTATATAATCGGTTGGCATATCCGACAATTCAACGGCCTCACATTTTGGAATCACTAAAACATGCCCTTCTGCCATCGGCATGATATCCATAAAGGCAAGCGTTTTGTCATCTTCATAAACTTTATGGCTAGGAATCTCACCACGAAGAATTTTGGCAAAAATATTTTGAGTGTCATACGGCATTGATTACATTCCTTTTACTGTTTAAATGGGGCTAAGAAACAAGACTAAGAAAAAAGCCTTAGCAATTAGGCTAAGCAAAAAAATCTAATATGGTTTCATTCAAGATAAATTGGCGATCGTCACCCAGCATAGTCACATCATAATTATGTACAAAGCTGACTGCTAATGCGCGACTGGGATCACACCAAGCCATAGACCCATTATACCCCATATGTCCAAATGCATCAGACACATCATGGAACAGGCTAAACACGCGATGATAGCCGAGTCGCCACGCCATTACCGCTGGCATGATTTTGTCAAATTGCTCATTGTGAATGGTTGAAAGCGCCTTAAAAACAGCAGAATTGATTAGCGTTTTACCTTGCCAAACGCCGCGATTTGCAAGCATGGCGTAGACTGTTGCCAACGCTATCGCGCTGGCTACTCCATTTGCGGCGGGAATTTTTGCCTGCAGGGTGACAGGGTGATAATAATTAAATTGTCTGCTACCGATGGGTACCAGCGCAGATTTATAGTCTTCGATATTGATATTAGCAGGTTGAAAATACAGCGCGTTAATGGCCTGCGTTGTCAAAGGAGAGCCCGATTGAGACAATGTTAACCACTCGGGGTAAAAAGGCAAGGATTGATAAAATTGTAGCGTTGAGTCAGCATCTTGAGTGAGTAAAGGTTTAGCTTGAGTCTCTTTGGCACGTATTTGACCTGCCACCTGTTCAACTTTGTCTTTGGGTACCCCAAAGTAAGCTTGACCGACCAAATCGAGCGGTTCCAATAAATAATATTCTAGGGCTTGCTGCAGGGGCAATTGGGTTACTTTTTCAATCAGCCCACCCAATACCCAGCCGGATACCAAGGCACTATAAGCCGCGCTAGAATCCGCATGGGCAGCCACGCTGGATTGAGTTGACTGATTGTCAGATTCTTTATTAGCTGAAATATTAGCTGAACTATGCGTAATAGTTGGACTATTTAATGCCATTTGCTCTACATTGCTGAGCATCAATTGCCAATCTAGCATGTCTTTGGCATGTTCGGTAATACTGACAATATTAAATAATCCCGACTCGTGGGTTAGCATATCACGCAAAGTGACGCTATCTTTGCCATTTTGGGCAAACGCTGGCCAATAGCTAGCCAGAGTTTTGTCATACGCTAAAAGATTTTGACTCACTAAAATATGAATCAACGTAACCAGTATCCCCTTACCTGTCGAAAAATTCAGCGACAAGGTGGATGGCTGCCAAGGGGTGATTTGCTGGTTAGTTTTATCAATATTTGCGATACCGTGAGCCAATTGAGTAACTGCTTTACCTTGATGAAAAATAACCAGACTGCAGCCACCTACCTTTTGATTAAGATCAAATTGTGATAACAGTTGGGCTAGGTGTTGATTGAGCGCTTGATAATCCATTAAATCCTTCATTACTTCAATAGCATCCTAAAAAACCATTTCCTAAAAACCATTGTGCTAAAAAACACCCTGCTAAAAAATAGCCGCTTAACATTGAACCCTTATTGACCTTCTTTTTATCGCTATTATTTAGCCTGCGCTTGGGTGATTTTCCCAATCAAATTGGCTTTTGGTGTAGCGGGATCATACACACCAAAATCCACCTGCTCATCACGGTTATCAAATTTTGCGATAAACTCCACTTCAGAGGGCAAAAAAATCGGCAATTTAAACGTCACATCACAGGTAAAGCTCTCGGGCAAATCACCCAACGCACCCAAACATTTTGCTTTTGTCCACATACCATGGGCAATGGCTTTTGGAAAACCAAATGCTTTGGCAGATAAAGGATGCAAGTGAATCAGATTAAAATCCCCAGAGATAAACGCATAGCGACGCCCAATATCTTCAGGAATTTCCCAAAATTCATGCATATCATTACTATCAAGTGTGGGCTTGGCTTCTACTTGCGTCGTCGATGGTTTTTGAGTCGTTTTTTGACGTTTTTGGCGTGATAAATACGTCGAAGTCCCTTCCCAAACCAGCTCGTCTTTTTCAAAAACTTTAGTCACAAAATCAAATTGCTTACCGCGATCATGGTCGCGCAGGTTAGCAAAGCTCACAGCCATTTTAAAAATTGCGCTATCTTTAATGCGCCGATATTGGGTAACACTGTTTTGTACATGAATCAAGCCGAGCATGGCAAAGGGAAATGGCTCTTTGACCATCATGTTCATCTGTAACGACTGCGACAGCACCGCAAAATACGTCGGCGGCACGTAGCTATTGTTTTCAAAACCACAAATTCTGCGGTAATCGGCTAAATTATCATGGTCGATTTCAAGCGTATTGACGCTATAAGTAGCATTGGGCAACACCGCATTGGCTGATTTGTCTTGGTCGCCAATGGGTAAAAAACTTTTGATAATATTGGCATAGGTGGTGTGCGGCTTTGGCAAACGACTAAAATTTTGGTCTGACATACAGACTGTCCTTACTTTTTTACTTTTTAAGCTTGAGCCAACAAAGGGCTATTTGATTAGATAGTGTTCAGGTATATTCCATTACTTTTGATTACCGTCAGATCTCAAAATCTGAGAACTTAGTTTATTATAATCGAATGTCACAATCTAATTGTTGATTTTTTGCATAAAGCTTAGTTTAAGTTTGACTTAGAAAAAATGATTAAAAAAAATCAGTAGCGACATGCTCGATACTGATTTTTTCAGCCCGTCAATAATTACGCACCCAACACACTTTGACCACAGACGCGGACAATGTTGCCATTGACGCCGCCCGAAGCAGGGCAAGCCAGCCAAGCAATGGTCTCAGCCACATCAATCGGCAAACCGCCTTGGCTCATTGAGTTCATTCTGCGACCTGCTTCTCGAATCGCAAAAGGTATCGCAGCGGTCATTTGGGTTTCGATAAATCCTGGCGCTACCGCGTTGATGGTAATACCGTTGTTTAACGTAGGCGCAGTCGCTTGTACCGCACCAATCACGCCAGCTTTGCTCATGGCATAATTGGTCTGTCCCAAATTGCCCGCAATACCGCTAATGGATGATACACATACAATTCTCGCGTTTTCATTGAAACTGTCATGACTGAGCAGATAATCATCAATTTTTTCTTCTGCATTGAGATTGACGTTCATGACGGCATCCCACATGTTATCATCCATTTTTGCCAATGTCTTGTCACGGGTTATGCCTGCATTGTGGACAATACCATCTAAGCCGCCACGTTTGGCTGCCGCTGCAGCTATTTTTTCACCGGCATCGTCGGCTGTGATATCTAATGTTAAGGTAGAACCGCCTATCTCACCTGCTACTTTTTGCAAGTCTGATTGCTGGGCAGCCACATCGACACAGATGACATGTGCGCCATCACGCGACAATACTTTCGCGATGGCTTCACCAATACCTCGGCTCGCGCCAGTCACCACCAGTGTTTTACCTTTTAAAGGCTTTTGCCAATCAACTGTGACTAGGTTGCCTTCACCCACTCTGACCACTTGACCTGACACATACGCAGAACGCGGTGAGGCAAAGAAACGAAGCGTAGATTCAAGGTTCTGCGCCGCATTTGGGTCTACATAGATAAGCTGGCTTGTGATACCGCGCTTAAATTCTTTACCGACGGATTTGACAAACCCTTCTAAAGCACGCTGAGCTGCTGCCTGTGCGATACTGGTGCATTTTTCTGGTGGCAAGCCAATGACGATAACCCGACCTGAGCGGTCAATCGAACGCGCAATCGGATGGAAGAAGTTGTAAACTTGTTTCAGCTCATGGGTTGTTTTGATACCTGAAGCATCGAAAATAGCCACTTTAAAATACTGATTCGCGCCAAACTGCTCAGCGTCAATCTGCGCATTCTGCAAAGCATCACGCGCTGACTCATTGGGGTCTAGATAGACATCCGCTTGCACATTGGCTAATACTTTGGCGATGTCATTTGCTATGACAGCGTTTTCACTGACCCCAAAAATAATACTGCCTGTCACAGGTGCTTGACCGTCTTTGTAACGCTCAAGGTTGATTGGCATCGGTAAACCCAAATTTTGGGCAATCTTACGTCCCAGTGGATTTTGAACGA
This sequence comes from Moraxella sp. CTOTU47724, assembly GCF_032014955.1. Lineage (NCBI taxonomy): Bacteria > Pseudomonadati > Pseudomonadota > Gammaproteobacteria > Moraxellales > Moraxellaceae > Moraxella > Moraxella sp. CTOTU47724. Next base: position 1,319 of record NZ_DALZSV010000084.1, on the reverse strand, counting down.
ATTCTGAATAATGGTCTGACATAAGGACTCCTTTGAAGAATTAGTTTTGCTTAGGCTATTAGATAAGGCTCAATTAAAAAGTAAGTTAAACACTCAATTAAATACAGCTGCTAACCCTATTTACTGTGTAAATTTTATACCAATCAAGCAGCCTTGAATAGTCATATCAAATAAAATTTTATTGGTTTTATTGATTTATATAAATTATCGTTATATATATACCTTTAGGCGATATTTTTGTCTAAGTTTTATGGTAACATCACTGCAACTTAAAAAGTTTAGTTATTTTTAAAAAATTTAGTTATTTTTAAAAAGTTATTTGGTTTAAGCTTAGCCAATTTTTTTAATTGATTGCTCAAAAGGACTTTTCTATGGACAATTTTCAACATCCCACTCACCAGCCTACTGGCAAAAAGGTCGCTATTTTAGGTGGCAACCGTATTCCATTCGCTCGCTCAAATGGCCAATACGCCAATGTCAGCAACTCTGAAATGTTGACAGCTGCGCTTAACGGCTTGGTGGAACGCTATAACTTACAAGATAAACGCTTGGGTGAAGTTGTGGCGGGCGCGGTCATTAAATTAAGCCGTGATATCAATCTCACCCGTGAATGTGTGTTAAGCACGGCGTTAAGTCCGCAAACGCCTGCTTACGATGTGTCACAAGCGTGTGGCACTGGACTACAAGCGGCTTTCGCAGTGAGCAATAAAATCGCCTTGGGGCTGATTGATTCAGGGATTGCAGGCGGTGTTGACACCACTTCTGATGCCCCTTTAGGCATTGGTGATGGGCTGCGTAAAGCGCTGTTAAAACTTAATAATGCCAAAACCAATAAAGATCGCTTACAAGCGTTATTAAGCATTAATCCAAAAGACTTGATTGATGCACCGCAAAATGGTGAACCGCGTACTAAATTATCGATGGGTGACCACCAAGCCATCACCGCACTTGAATGGGCGATCACCCGTGAAGCGCAAGATGAGTTTACCTTTAATAGTCATAAAAACTTGGCGCGTGCGTACGATGAGGGTTTTTTTGATGATTTAATCACGCCATTTAAGGGTTTAACACGCGACAATAATCTACGTCCCGACATTTCGTTAGAAAAATTGGCGTCATTAAAACCTGTATTTGGTAAGAAAAATGCCAATCCAACCATGACCGCTGGCAACTCAACACCGCTGACCGATGGCGCGTCTTGTGTGTTATTAGGCACAGATGAATGGGCTGCAGCGAATGGATTAAAACCGCTTGCTTATCTCACCTACCAAGAAACCGCTGCGGTTGATTTTACAGGTAAAAAAGGTGTTAAAGAAGGC
>NZ_DALZSV010000083.1:0-7395 GCF_032014955.1 Moraxella sp. CTOTU47724 | reverse complement strand
ATACTCGACAAAATTCCTTACCGCCCTATTTTTTCCGTTTTCTGTGCTGACCCCACATTGAACGTTATTTCGGTGATTTATTGCCTGAAGATAAAGTAACCCACTTAAAAACTATCAAAGACCAACCTTCTAATAAAGCCAATAAAAAACAAACCGTGGCATTTGTGGGAGATGGAGTGAATGATGCTCCTGTCGTCGCTTTAAGTGATGTGGGTATTGCTATGGGAGGCTTGGGCAGTGATGCCACAATTGAAACCGCTGACGTGGTCATTCAAGATGATAAACCATCAAAAATTCCAATGGCGATTAATATTGGCAAACAAACCCGTAAAATTGTTTGGCAAAATATTACCTTGGCATTTGTGGTCAAAGCTATTGTACTAATATTGGGTGCTGGCGGTGTGGCGACGATGTGGGAGGCAGTATTTGCTGATGTGGGTGTGGCTTTATTAGCCATTATCAATGCCATGCGAATTCAACGTATGGACTTTGTGGATAAACGCTAATGTGGTATATCCATTTAATTATTTAATCAAAATTTTAACTAAAAATGGCTACTCGTCTATAAGGAATTTTTCATGAAAAAAACTACACTTACCCTAGTGACTACGCTACTTGCTCTTTCAGCCACGTTGGTTGCTTGTGGACAACAAACCACCACTAATTCAAATAATAGCCAAACTCCCACTACAACTAATGCCCAATCTACACCACAAGGCGAATCTGATACTATTACTGCCAAGCAAGTCGCTACAGATACCTTAGTACGCTCGCATTCACCTATTATTGGTAAGGTAGATGCCCCTGTAACTATAGTAGAGTTTTTTGACCCTTCATGTGAGGCGTGTCGGGCAATGAATCCGTATGTTAAACAAATCATCAATGAGCATAATGGTAAGGTAAGGCTGGTGCTACGTTACACCTTATTTCATAAAGGCTCTGAACAAGTGGCTCGTATTTTAGAAACTGCCAAAGAACAGGGTATATACGAACCAGTTTTAGCAGCGGTATTTGAAGCCCAACCGCAGTGGCATGACGACGAAACAGTTAAAGCGGCTTGGCAAGCGGCTATCAAGGCTGGGCTTGATGAACAAAAAGCTCGTGCCAGTATGAATAGTGATAAAATTAACCAAGTACTGAAACAAGACATGGACGATGCCAAAACTATTAAAATCTCAGGTACACCGACTTACTATGTCAATGGCAAGTTGCTAACTAAACTATCACCCGATGGGTTACAGGCAATGGTTGCCAATGAAGTCAAAACCACAGCCAAACCATAAAGAGTTCGTTAAGTCGTCATTTACCTAATACCTAAATTTATCGAGTTGTTATGCAGCCGTCGAAAAACACCTTAAGTGATATTAAAAATCCCCAAACTGCTTGGCTATGGTATGGCTTAAGTGCGTTGGTGGTTGGGATTGACCAACTTTCCAAGGTATATGTTGAAAAAAACTTTCAGTTATACCAAACAGTATCGGTCATTGAGCCAATCTTTAACTTTACCCTAGCCCATAACTATGGAGCTGCCTTTAGCTTTCTTGCTGACCAAGGCGGTTGGCAACGTTTCTTTTTTAGTGGGTTAGCATTTGGCGTATGTGGATTTATTATTGTCTATTTAAGGCGTTTACCCCGTGATACAGGGGTGTTATCAGCAGGATTGGCATTGATAATGGCAGGGGCGTTAGGTAACTTGATGGATAGGGTGCGTTTAGGCTATGTGGTTGATTTTCTACATGTGCACTATGCGAATGTGTGGAACTTCCCGATTTTTAATTTGGCGGATGTGGCGATTAATCTTGGCGTAGTATTGGTATTGATAGATAGCTTTTTTTTGGAAGCTAAACGTCGAGAACCACCTATGATAGATGCTTAAATAATATCTATAAATTCAATTAAGCTACAAACCGAAAATACGAATCAAGATATGAATTATAAGTGCCAGCAATATGATAACTAAAAATATAATTTCCTCCTATCAACGAAGTTATTTTATTTCGTTAGTTCAACTATTAGCTATTGTTTTTATCATAGCTATCAAGGTAACTCCAGCCCATGCTATAAATTTGTCTGATATTTTTAGTTCAAATAACGCCAATACGACCAATCCATCCAAACCGTTGCCTGTTCAAGAGGCATTTGCGATAACAACGACCCAGCAAGGTAATCAGCTCACTATTCAGGCAGATGTCAAAGATGGCTATTTTGTATATCAAGACAAGCTCAAACTTGAATTACCTCAAGGTGTGAATGCCACACCTTTGGTTTTTGACCAAACTGCCACGTTTGTGAATGACCCCAGTTTCGGGCGTGTACCTATTATTGATAAAAGCTTTACTGCCAAAACGACACTTTCTGTATTACAACCTATGCAAGCACAGCCTGCTATTGTGAAGTGGCAAGGCTGTGCTAAGATGGGACTATGTTACCCTCCTGAAAAAGTAAATTTCACCTTACAGCCTATCACGCCACAAGCCGCTAGTGCTGTGCCTACGACCCTACGTCCATCGCCCAATAATACCACTCCTGTTATCACAGACAAGGCCCCACTCTCGCCACCTATCACGACCGACATCACAGCTCAACATCCCTCACAGGGTGACAATGATATTTTTGGATTGAGTCGGCATACAGGCTGGGCATTACTATTGTTATTTTTGGCAGGGTTGGGTTTATCATTTACGCCATGTGTACTACCAATGCTACCTATCGTGGTGAATATTGTGGCACGTCAGCATAGTCCTTCTGCTAAAAAAGGCTTGTTATTAACAGGTAGCTATGGTGTGGGTGTAGCAACCAGTTATGGATTAGTGGGGGCATTGGTTGCAGTATTTGGGCAATCGCTTGGCTTGATGAATATGCTCCAACAGCCAATTATTTTACTAAGCTTTGCAACGGTGTTTGTGCTTTTGGGCTTGTATATGCTTGATGCCATACCATTTCCCCTCTCTGCTCGATTGTCACGCTTAGGTCAAACAATAAGTAATATAGGTACAAGCCGTCTAGGAAGTATGTCGGGCAGTTTCATTACAGGATTTTTTTCAGCCATGGTTGTGTCGCCTTGTGTATCCGCCCCGCTTGCAGGAGCATTGGCAGGGGTAGCTACTTTGGGTAACCCTGTAATTGGGTTTTTTGCTTTATTCCTGTTAGGGCTTGGACTTTCTACACCTTTGATTATTTTAGGTGCAACACAGGGAAATTTTATGCCAAAAACAGGAGAATGGATGGTATGGGTAAAAACAGGTTTTGCTTTGATGTTATTCGCTGTGGCTTTAGTAATGATAGAAAGGGTGTTGATATCTCATTTCATGTTAGGGATATGGGCGATATGGTTTATGGTCGTGGCAACATGGCTATGGCATTGGCAAGGTATTGGACAAAAACAAGAACCATCACACGGACGAATAGTAATCAAGGCAATTGCCCTTATAACGGCAATTTGGGCAAGTATTTTATTAATTGGAATGGCATTGGGTAGTCAAGATAGCTGGCAACCCCTAAAAACCATCAAAACATCAAGTGTTGCAAGTAGCATCACAGACCAATCACCAAAAATCACTAAGATATATAAAATGAGCGAGTTAAACCCTATTTTAGCGAACAATCCAAAGGTTTTAGTTGATGTAACTGCTGATTGGTGTATTACTTGTCGAACTATGGATAAAACGTTATTTGAAACACCACCAGCCCAGCTTAATGATTGGCAAGTAATAAAAATGGATGTCACCGATGATACAGTGGATAGTAAAGAAGTGTACCAAGCATTGGACGTATTTGCTCCGCCTGCTTTGTTATATTATCAAGAAGGTAAACTTGTTGCTCGTCAAGATGGTAATGTAGAACGGGAGGTATTTGAAAAACAATTAGCTCAATTAAATGATAAGCTAAGAATACCAAATATAGTACGATAAGAATGAACTAGCCCAAAATTCGAACCATATAGGGCGGTAATGACATTTGTTTAGTTTCTTACCCAATTTACCATAATAAGAAAAACACATCATTAACAAAACCTGTGGAAAACATTAATTTATGAAAAAGTTTATCCTTTCAACCGTGTCAATCGCAACGCATTCATTAATACCGAAATCGAACTTAACGCCATCGCCCCTGCCGCTAACATCGGATTAAGCAAGCCCACCATGGCAAAGCCAATGCCTATCATATTGTAAATAAAAGCAAAAAACAGGTTTTGCTTAATATTTCTTAATGTGGCTCGGGCAATCGTTACCGCTGACAACACATGGCTAATAGAGTGACTGCCATCGCCCATCAAACGAGCCGAAGCACTGTGTTGGGCGATATCCGTGCCATTTTGTACCGCAAAGCTAGCGGTAGCCGTTGCCATGGCAGGGGCATCATTTACGCCATCGCCAACCATCGCCACTTTTTTGCCATTTTGCTGTAGTTCGCTGATTTTTGTGGCTTTATCCCGAGGTGAAAGTTCGCCAATCGCGGTATCAATTTTGACTTGTCCACCTATATAATCGGCAACCGATTGTTTATCACCGCTTAACATTATTGTGGTTAAGCCCAGTTTTTTAAGTGAGGCAATGGCGGTCATACTGTCCGCTTTCAAGCTATCTGCAAGGGCAAACATGGCAATCGGTACGTCATTCACGCTAACGGCAACAAGGCTTGCAACTTGCCATGTTTTTTCTGCCAAAATCTCTTGCGGTAACGTCATATTGGTAAAAGCAGGGCTACCGACTTTTACCAAGCCAATATCTGCAATGTCGCCTTGTATGCCTTTGCCTGTCACATTTTCTACGTTATTGACGGTAAAGGTATTTTCCAAGTTAAAGGTTTTAGCATAGTCAAGCATGGCAGTCGCTAATGGATGATTGGCATGGGTTTCAAGCGTGGCGGTGATTTGAGCGATTTCGGCTAAATTTAACTCTTCATCAAACAGATAATGTGCTACGACTTGCGGTTTGCCTTCGGTAATCGTACCTGTTTTATCCAAGGCAATGGTATCCACCGAGCCAGTCGCTTCTAAGGCTTGGGCATCTTTAAACCACACCCCATGCCGAGAAGCAACGCCCATCCCTGCCATAATCGCAGACGGCGTGGCAAGCCCCATGGCACACGGACAGGCAATCACCAACACCGCCACGGCTCGCATTAAGGCGGTATCAAACGAGCCAAGCACATAAAAATTGCCGATAAACGTGAGTATCGCAATCACCACCACCACAGGCACAAACACCCCTGCCACACGGTCAGCGATACGGGCGATATTGGCTTTACTGCCTTGGGCGTCATTGAGGGCGGTAATCATGTCGCCAAGCTGGGTTTGGCTCCCAATGGCGGTTGCCCGATATTCGAGTGTACCGCTGGACAGCATTGCCCCTGCCATCACGTTGTCGCCGTTTTTTTTGGGAATCGGCAAGGATTCACCTGTGAGATGACTTTCGTCACACCACGCTTCGCCCCCTGTAACAGCAGTCACCACACCATCACAGGCAATACGGTCACCGTGTTTTGCCAGTAAAATCTGCCCGATTTTGACCTTGGATAACGGCGTTTGTTGCCAGTCATTTCCCACTTTTAGCAAAACATTACTTGGTGTGAGTTCTAGCAACAGATTAATGCTGTTTAAACTGTGTTTTTTGGTGCGTTCTTCCAGATATTTGCCCAATCGCACAAAGGCTATGACCATCACCCCTGCCTCAAAATACACATCAGGCATAGCGTGAGCCGTATCGTGCATGGCGTGCGAACTCTCCATAGTTAGCCACACATAAGTCGAATACGCCCAAATGGTCAGCGTTCCCAATACCACTAATACGTCCATATTGGCAAGTCCACCTCGAATACTCGCCCACGCACTTTTATAAAATGGCAATGCCAAACCAAACTGAACAATCGTGGCTAAAATAAACTGCACCCAAATCGCGGGCATAAAGTCGTGTTTGCCAATCATCATGCCCAGCATACCCCACAAAAACGGCAATAAACACAGCCAAATCAATATCAGCCGAAGTGGCGGTGTGACGCTTTCTGTGGCTTTGTCTTGGGAAAACATCGCATCGGCTTGCTGAATGTGGGCGGTATAGCCTGTTTTCTTAACCCAGTCTAGCACTTCATCGGCATTGGTTTGGCTGTCGTCAAAACTCACATGGGCGGTTTCATTGGCATAATTCACCGTTGCTTCAAGAATGGCAGGTTTTTTATTCAGCACCTTTTCGATACGATTGGCACAGGCTTGGCAAGTCATACCACCAATATCAAGATTGATAGTTTCGGTCGTCATGGCAGTTTTTATTTCCTTAAAACATTCATTGCTAAAGGTAAAATACGCCTTTTAAATGAATTAAAAGGCGTATTATTGGTATTTTGATAAAAATAAGAAATTGATGATACTTTTAACTCGCTTCAAATCCTGCATCTTCAATGGCTTGTTTTAAGGCAGTTTCATTGGTTTGGCTATCATCAAAGTTAATCACCGCATTGTTTTGCTCTAGGCTCACATCGGCTTGCTGTACGCCTGTCACTTGATTAAGGGCGTTGGTGACGCTTTTGACACAGCCACCACAGGTCATGCCGTTAATGTTTAGGGTAGTGGTTTGATTACTCATAGTCGTTCCTTTGGTTTTATTAAAGTGGTTTAATTATTTAATTATTTAGTTTTTTTACTGTCAAGCCATGCTTGCATTTGCTTAATTTCAGGGTCTTGGGCAGATTTTATCTGCTTGGCAAGTTGTAGCATCTCTTTGTCTTTGCCCATTTTTAATTCCGTATTCGCCATGTCAATTGCCCCTTGATGATGTGGTATCATACCTTTGGCAAAGGCAACATCGGGGTCACTGTCCATAATGCCTTGCATCATGGCATCATGGCTTTTCATATCCATTTCAGGCATAGCGGTATTAGTAGGGGCTTTGTCATCTTTGTGTTTGCTAAGCCACGTTTGCATTTGTGTGATTTCTATTTGTTGGGCTTTAATAATATTTTCTGCCAAGGCTCGCATTTCGCTGTCTTTGCCGTATTTTAGCTGAATTTTTGCCATATCAATCGCCCCTTGATGGTGGGCAATCATACCTGTAGCAAAAGCAACATCAGGGTTAGCAATATGGCTGGCAGACATCATCTGTTCGTGCATGGTGTTCATGGATTGCATATACTCGGCAACGTGGGCAGGTTGGCTAGCAGTAGGACTGCTTGCTGTTCCCATGCCATTCATTTTGCTCATATCATGTCCTGCATGGGCGGTTTCATTTGTCTTTGTGGATGCTACTACGCTACTGGCGCTACTTGCGGTTACTGGATTAGTTGATTTCTCAGTTTTGGTAGGCTGATTGCAGGCGGTTAATAGGGCGATAGAACTGAATAAGGCTAAAGCTTTGAATTTGGTAGAAAGTACGTTCATACGTTTTTCCTTTTGTTAGTCGG
>NZ_DALZSV010000082.1:0-7943 GCF_032014955.1 Moraxella sp. CTOTU47724 | reverse complement strand
ATTCGACCTTCAATTCCTTGATGCACAAGTGCTAAAGCGTAATTTTGACTTATTTATAAATTTCGCCTGTAAGCCTTGATGTATAAGGGTTTGCGATGTGAATGTTTAACACACCCCATATTATAAAATTTTTTTAATAAATGATTTCATATTTAATTACCTTTTTATATAATAATTTCTTAAGCGATATAATAAACACTATTAAATTTCTCAAAGTATCCTATTTCAGAGAAGAGTGAAAATTTTTCGATAAAATTTTTAAATTAATGAGATTTTTCAAATTATTAATATGAAAGTAAAGGACATATTAAAATGCCTATAAAAATGGTAAATACAACCGGCGAAAATTGCCGTGTTATTTTTGATTTAGCCCATGATGCGGATGTCGACATAGAAAATACTAAGGCAATAAATGTCGATACTGTTTTAAAAGTAAGAGATAATCAGAGCGAATTTAAAACTCATCTTTTAGAATATTTAAAAAGTGATACTCCTGATGAAATTATTGAAAGATTCATACAGATAGTTCAAAATCAAAATATTAAAGACATAAATGCTATTGAGTCGGCAATAGCTAGTTCTGGAATAAATAGATTTCTCAAAAGTAATTTAGTTGGTACAATAAATTTTGCTTCTGCAATTGCAACCTTGTTAACAACTTTAAGTATTGGTTTATAAATTAGATTTTAAAGACGAATATTGGTGATGAAATTTTTTCGAACCAACTATTCCTTTGAGCATTCTGATTATTGTTAAACTTTTAAAATCTTTCTGACACTTAAATTTAATTTCTAAGTTAAATAATTCACGAATAATATTTTGAGACTGTTTTTCTAAACTTTTGGAAGAGTGTTTTAAATTGTAACTAGGCAGAGCTGATTTTATCGTTCCAATAGTTTGATTTTCCAAATATTTATAATCATCATTTCTAATTTCGATGCATGTGTCAACTTTTTCAAAATATAATTCACTTGCTATAATATTTACGGATTTATGAGCAACAATACCTTTTCCACAATTCATAAAACTACAATTAGTAATAGAAATATTCATATAATTTTTAGTTCCCTAAGAGCTTAATTAAATAATTTTTTATAAAGTCACACTCTAAAAAATTTTAATACCTTCAACTTCTAGAATTTAAAAACCTCATTATATTAGTAATTAATTTATTTTAAGTAATAACACAAAATTATCTTATAGTATAAAACTGGTAGCGTGGTTTAGCAAAGTGTAAACCATTAAAAAATAGATTATAATTTAAAATTGTTTGTTTACTTAAATATTTTAAAATTTATTTTTCAAAAAATTAATTAATAATAATGGTTGATAAAAAATTTTCGGTGACTTTAGGATTGGATATTATTAACCTTATAAAAGGATACAAGCAATAAATTCACTTTTAATTTCTGATTATAACCCCCACAATAACGTCATTATTTTTCGCCTTTTTAACTCAAAAGACTTATAACCAAAAGACCGATAACAATGACGAATGTTACACATCCCCTGTCCCATCTTTCCTTTCGCCTCAACCAATCGTTGTTTGACAGTGCTAAGCATGACAAAAAATGGCTGGGCAATTTACAAGGCATGGCCCAAGCCTTATGGCTTGCCAGCCTCACCAGTAGCGATAGTGGTCAGCAAAACCGCCTAAAAGTCGTTGTGACCCGTGACCAAAATCAGCTCAATCAGCTTGAAACAGAGTTGGCATTTAGTGGGGTCGATGCCCATGTGTTTCCTGATTGGGAAACGCTTACCTATGACGAGTTGTCACCGCACCATGACATTGTCTCTGAGCGGATTCATTTGCTTACCCATATGCCAACTGATGGTATTTTACTGATTTCGGTGCAGACCTTAATGCACCGTGTCGCCCCTGCATCATGGCTATTGGGGCAACACTTTGATTTGTCAGTGGGTGACACCTTTGATGTGGCAACCGAACGTCGAAAACTGGCGACTGCGGGCTATCATGCGGTAGATAATGTCTTTGAGCCTGGGGAGTTTGCTGTGCGCGGTAGCGTGATTGATTTGTTTGCCATTGGTCAGCCGTTTCCAGTGCGCATTGATTTATTTGATGATGAGATTGAGAGTATCCGTTTTTTTAACCCGCAAACCCAGCGTAGCTTGACCCAAGCGGATTTGGACGAATTAAAAGACAGTGACCCCCATCAATATGTCAAGTTTATCAATAGTCAAAAAAAATCGGGTGAAACCATCGGTAAAATCACCAGTTTTCAGATTTTACCGGCGCGAGAATTTCCCCTGGATGAGGGTAAAGAAACGTTTCGCGCCAATTTTGCTAGCACCTTTGCCAACACATCTGCCCGCCGTTTTGAGCTGTTTAACGATGTGATGAACGGCATTGCACCCGCGGGGGTGGAGTATTATCAGCCATTATTCTTTGAAGCGGATACTTGGCAAAATGGCTCGGATTTTTTTAGTTATTTGCCCAAAGATAGCTTGTTTATCGTCGATAATCAAATAGAGACAGCTTACCAAAATTTTTGGCAACAAATCCAAACTCGCTACAATGACCGCAGGCACGATATCGAAAAACCGATTGTGGCACCGCAGGATTTGTATCTGGCAGAACATATCTTTAACGAAAAAATTGCCCAATATCCCCGCATTATCACCAGCGAACAGCCAATTGATGACACCAAAGCAGGGGCAATCAACGCAGTGGTTGACACACCACCTGATTTAACCGTTGACCACAAACTTGCTGAGCCACTGCAAAGATTGATGGCATTTCGCGAGCAGTTTGCTAAACCGATATTATTGGTTGCCGAAACTGCGGGTCGCCGTGAGATTTTATCGGAGCTGTTGCAAAAACGCTTTAATTTACAAAGTGTTTCAGGATTGACCGATTTTCTTGCAAACATGGATGAGGCACATAGTACTGCGATTGCCTTGACCATTGCACCGATTGAACGAGGCGCGTTACTTCCCGATAAGTTTGCGATTCTCTCAGAAACCCAGTTGTTTGGACGGCAGGTGTTACAGACTCGCCGCCGTCGCCAAAGCGATGTGTCTGATGAGTTTTTGGTTAAATCAGTCAGTGAGCTTAACATCGGCGACCCTGTGGTGCATATTGATTTTGGCGTTGGGCGTTATCAAGGCTTGATTACCCTTGAGATTGATAGACAATTGCAAGAATTCATCCATCTTACCTATGCAGATGATGCCAGTGTGTATGTGCCTGTGGCAAATCTGCAGCTTATCAGCCGTTATGCGGGTGGCGACTCGTCAACCGCACCGCTTCATACCATAGGTAGCGGTAAATGGGATAAAGCCAAAGCCAAAGCACTCAGCCAAATTCATGATGTGGCGGCGGAACTGCTCAACGTGCAAGCCCGCCGTGATGCCAAAGTGGGCATTAACTTCCCAATTGACCAAATCCAATATGACTTATTTGCCAGTCAATTTGCGTTTGAAGAAACGCCTGATCAAGCCAATGCTATTGAGGCGGTTAAGTTTGATATGAAGCAAAATAAACCCATGGACAGGCTGGTGTGCGGTGATGTCGGTTTTGGTAAAACCGAAGTGGCAATGCGTGCCGCTTTTATTGCAGTGCAAGCAGGGTATCAAGTGGTAGTGCTAGTACCGACGACACTGCTTGCTGGGCAACACGAAGACAACTTTTTGGATAGATTTGCCGATTGGCCCATTCGTATTGAAAGCCTATCTCGGTTTGGCACCAAAAAACAACACGACAAAATTTTAGCAGATTTGGCAAATGGGCAAGTGGATATCGTCATCGGTACCCACCGTATTTTGCAAGAAGATGTCAAGTTTGCCAACTTAGGTCTAATGATTGTCGATGAAGAACACCGTTTTGGCGTGCGCGATAAAGAGCGTATCAAAGCCATGCAGTCGGATGTCGATGTACTGTCAATGACCGCAACACCCATTCCGCGTACGCTGAACATGGCGTTATCGGGTATGAGAAATATGTCGATTATTGCCACGCCCCCGGCAAGGCGGTTGGCAATTAAAACCTTTGTCATGCAAAAGTCTGATAACTTACTCAAAGAAGCGATTTTGCGTGAATTATTGCGTGGCGGACAGGTGTTTTTACTGCATAACGATGTGGCGAGCATTGAGCGCATGGCAGAAACCGTGCGAGAGCTTGTGCCCGAATCTCGGGTGGCAGTGGCTCACGGTCAGATGAAAGAACGTGAGCTTGAGCAAATCATGCAATCTTTTTACCACAAAAGACACAATGTGCTAGTGTGTACCACCATTATCGAAACAGGCATTGATATCCCCAATGCCAATACTATTATCATTAACCGTGCCGATAAATTCGGGCTCGCCCAGCTTCACCAACTTCGTGGGCGTGTTGGTCGCAGTCACCACCAAGCCTACTGTTATCTGCTTGTGCCTTCGATTAAAGGCTTGACCAGCGACGCCCAAAAGCGGCTTGATGCCATTAGCCGTGCTAACACATTGGGGGCAGGCTTTATGCTTGCCAGTGAAGACCTTGAGATTCGTGGGGCAGGCGAGCTGCTGGGCAAAAACCAAAGCGGCAATATGCAAGCGGTTGGTTTTAACCTGTATATGGATATGCTAAACCGTGCCACCAAAGCCATCAAAGCAGGCAAACAACCTGATTTGAACACCCCGTTATCGCTAACCAGTGACATTAATCTGCATTTGTCGGCACTCATCCCTGAAGATTATCTGGGTGATGTGCATCAGCGGCTATTGTTTTATAAAAAAATCGCCAATGCTGAAGACTATGACAGCCTAATTAGTATCCGCAGCGAAATGCTAGACCGTTTTGGCAGTTTGCCGGAGCCGACCAAAAATTTATTTGCTATTCACCAAATCCGCTTAATGGCTGAAGCGCTGGAGATAAGCAAGATTGATGGCAATGAGCGGCAAGTCACCTTTGAGTTTTCACCAAGCACTCCTGTGGAAGCAATTACCATTATTGGGCTTATTCAGTCGAATCCGAAAAAATTTAAAATGAATGGCGCGACAGGGCTAAAAATGATGGATGACAAAGCCCTTGCCACACCAGAAGGACGGATTGACGCGGTGAAAAATCTCATAGAGAAATTATCTTTAAAAGCGTGATGATGACCTGATAATAAATAATTATTGGCTCATCATAAGCGTGTTATAGCGAAAAAGAAGATTTAGAAAATGATGGAAAATCAATTACCTAATGGCGAACGCCTAATTGAAGAACCTACCTATCCCGAAGACTGGGAATGTTGCGACAACGGCTGCGAAGAACTGTGCGTGTATGAAATTTACCGCGTTCAAAAACAAGCCTATGACGAACAGCAAAAAAGACTTAAAAGCGTGCCAAAACTGATTAGCCACCCCGACAAATCTTCACAGTAGATGGATTATTCTTCAATAAAAGTAATTTTTTGTAAATTCATATTCCTGTCACATGAATTTCATGCTAATGTCATCAAACTCACGTTAAATATCATAACGTTATGAAGTTGCATTGATAACGTAAAATAGTAAGTAAACAACTAAAAAATGGCAGAAGCCTTAAAATGAATAAAAAATCCACCACTATGGGATATTGGATAAAGAAGGATAGGAGTAAACAATGTTAGACATGTTAAATGAAGCGTTTGAATATGAAACCGATATCATCTATCTTGACGAAGGCGATGACGCGGTAGAAATGTAAACTGCAAGTTAAGCGTAAAGCGTAAAGCGTAAAGCGTAAAAATTCGCAACCGATAACCTCTTAATATACCGATTAAGAGGTTTGTTTTTTTTGGGCAATATAAATGAGTAACTAGCAACTAGTGATTATGACTGGTACTGGCAGGCATCGCCATCTCATGGTGCTTATCGTTCATATCCTGCATATTGTGTATGTCGTGATTCATGTTATGGCTCATACTATGGTTCATAGGCATACTAGTCGGCATGGTAGTCGAAGCTGTCACAGAAGCAGAATAATTCATTGTCGACATGTCGTGGTGCATACTCGTCTCATTCATGCTATGACTGTGTGAACCTTGATTATGTGAACCATGATTATGGTTATGGTGCATCATCATCGGAATAAAAATCACCGCAAGCCCAGACAACATCATAATCACCCCATTAATTTGGCGAAGGCGAAAATTTTTAATACTTGACTGTAGCATCCCCACAGTTTTTTGCGTGGCAATCAACATCGGCATCGTACCCAGTCCAAATACAAACATCAGAGCCGCCCCTGTAGCGATGTTGTTGCCAGCAATCGCCATCATGAGCGCACCATATACCAATCCGCACGGCAAAAACCCCCAAAGCAGGCCAGCAAACAAGGCTTTACCAAAGCTATCAATCGGAAACACTTTTTTGCGTAGCGGGGCGAGCGATTGCCAAAAGCGCATCCCTACTTTTTCTAAGTGATTAAAAAGCGGTAACCCAAGCATCGCAAGCCCAATTAACATCAATACCGCACCCAGTACAATTCTTGGCGCACTGTTACTCATAATGGATTGAAAGATTGCCACCCCAACAAGACTGGCAATCAATCCAAGCAATGAATAACTGATAAGGCGTCCCAAATGGTAAGTCAAAATCAAGCCATTTTTTTTGCTCTCCGATACATGCTGCATAGACAGCCCAAAAGCCGTCACAATGCCACCGCACATCCCTAGACAGTGCGGTGAGCCGAACAATCCCATGCTAAAGGCTGCCAAAAATAATGCCCAGGTCATAAAATGCTCCAAAAAAGTCTAAAAATTTTTGCAAAACGTAGATAAATCAATAGAAAGAAATCAGCAGGAAGAAAGATAACACCAACGCGTTATTTTTGCTCGTCAGTAGGGTCTTGTATTTTTGGGGGATGAGAAGATGAAGGCTTGGCGGGATTTTGACCCAATTGTTCACGGCGAAATTGTCTGTCATCCAAAATGACCCGCTGAGATTCATTGTCCAAATCGTCAAATTGGCGTGATTTGATGGCGTAATAAATGGCAAAAATACCCAATACAAATAGCACTAGACTAATAGGAATCAAAAAATACATGCTTTGCATCGGGCATCCCCATTACTTGGCGTAAACAAACGAATTAAGTTAAAAAAACCATTATACGCTTATTTTGACATAAATAAATGCGGCAAAATGTCGCAGCGTTGCTGTAGCAATTAAATAGCAGCAATCAAATAAATAGCCATTGGTATGCTTACAAAACAAACACATGGGTTGCAAATCAAAGCAACTCAGTGATTTGAGTGCGAACAATGAATGCTATAATCATAGCAGGTTAAACATTGAGGTTTAACTTGGTTTTAAAACTCAAAATTCTACAAGGAAATTATGATGTTGATGCCTAAAATCTTTAAGCTTTCAAAGAAACAGTTGCTTGCCTTAGGCGCGGCTGTCATGGTTGGCGCATTATTGATGCCAACAGCAAACGCGGCGACAGTAGTTATTGATGTGCGTACCCCAGAGGAGTATTCTGTAAATCATCCCGCAGGTGCCATTAATATTCCACACAGTGAATTACTTGCCAAAATAACGGCGCAAGGCATTGCCAAATCAGATACCATTAAAGTGTATAGCCGTGGTGGCGGTCGTGCCCAACAAGCCAAATCTGCTTTGCAATCAGCTGGCTACACCAATGTCGAAATTCAAAAATAAGTTATTTATTGGTCGGTTGGCAGTCGTATTGGGGTTTGACAAGATCGCGAGCGAATGCCAACAATTCATACAAGGCGCGTCTTGAGTGCTGCAAATTCTGATCAAAATGCTGCCAATCATTTGCCTTTGGTAATGGGGCGATACTTGGGACAGTAGCCATACCATTAATGGCAAACTGCCGTCTTGAGCGGTTCATGTGATACGCATCGGTCACCAAAATTACCTGTTTGACATTGACCATTTCTGCGGTATATTTTGCATTTTGACAGGTGTTAAAGCTGTTTTTTTCTGCCACGACCCACATAATGCCTTTTTTTTG
>NZ_DALZSV010000081.1:0-8041 GCF_032014955.1 Moraxella sp. CTOTU47724 | reverse complement strand
AGGCTTTCATGAGTGCCAGTATCTAACCAAGCAAAACCTCTACCGAGTAATTCGACATTCAAGTCTCCACGCTCAAGATACATTTGATTCACTGTGGTGATTTCAAGCTCACCTCGGTCGGATGGCTTAACTTGCTTGGCAATTTCAATAACATCATTGTCATAAAAATACAAACCAGTGACCGCAAAATTTGATTTAGGTTGTTTAGGTTTTTCTTCAAGCGAAATTGCCCGTTTTTGTTTATCAAATTCTACAACACCAAAACGTTCTGGGTCTTTGACTTGGTATCCAAAGACCGTTGCACCTTTTTGTCTTGCAACTGCTTGACGCAACATGGGCGTAAAGCCTTGACCATAGAAAATATTATCACCGAGAACCAAACAAACATTGCTATCGCCAATAAATGTTTCACCAATGATAAAGGCCTGCGCTAAACCATCAGGGCTAGGTTGAACAGCATACTCAAGACTAATACCAAACTGTGACCCATCACCCAATAGACGTTTAAAGCCATCAATATCATCAGGTGTACTGATAATCAAAACTTCTCGAATACCCGCAAGCATCAGCACCGAAAGTGGGTAATACACCATGGGTTTATCGTAAATAGGCAATAATTGCTTAGATACACCTTTGGTAATAGGGTAAAGGCGTGTGCCAGAGCCCCCTGCTAGGATGATACCTTTTGTCGTTTTCATAATTTTACACCCAATCGTTCTCGTTGATAGCTGCCATCTTGGACATGGCGACACCATTCTAAATTATTTAGGTACCATTCAACCGTTTTTTGAATACCTGACTCAAAAGTCTCTTGCGGTTGCCAATTGAGCTCTTGCTGAATTTTGCTGGCATCGATTGCATATCGCAGATCATGTCCTGGTCGGTCTTTGACAAAGGTGATTTGCTGTGCATAAGAGTGGCCATTCATTCTAGGTTTAATGTTATCCAAAATTGTACAAATCGTTTTTACTACGTCAATATTTTGTTTTTCATTATGGCCACCGATATTATAAGTTTCACCTGCTTTGGCAGTAGTAGCTACTAAATACAGCGCTCGGGCATGATCTTCAACATAAAGCCAATCACGAATTTGCTTGCCATCACCATATACAGGTAACGGCTTGCCAGCTAAGGCATTCAAAATCACCAAAGGAATCAGTTTTTCGGGGAAATGATAAGGGCCGTAATTATTCGAGCAATTAGTGACCACCACAGGCAAACCATAAGTACGATGCCAAGCCCGTACCAAATGATCTGAACTTGCCTTACTGGCTGAATAGGGAGAACTGGGGCTATAAGACGTTTCTTCCGTAAATAAGTCTTCAGTACCTTCTAAGTCGCCATACACTTCATCAGTCGAAATATGATGAAACTTAAAACTGTGCTTTTTATCATCAGATAGGCCTTGATAATAGACCCTGGCGACTTCTAGTAGCGTATAAGTGCCCAAAATATTGGTCTGAATAAATTCCATCGGCCCATCAATCGAGCGATCAACGTGCGATTCAGCCGCTAAATGCATCACAATATCAGGTTCAAAGTCATCAAACGCCTTTGTCATTGCCACTTTATCACAGATGTCAGCATGTAAAAACTGATAGCGCGGATTATCATTGACTGATGCTAATGATTCTAAATTACCCGCATAGGTCAATTTATCAATATTTAAGACGTTATTATTGGTTTCATTGATTAAATAGCGAATCACCGCTGAACCAATAAACCCAGCACCGCCAGTAACTAAAATATTTTTATTTGTCATAAATTAAATCCATCATAAATTATTATTGCTTAGGCTTATACCCTTCTACATATTTAAAGAACTGCGCCCTAAGCCAATGCGTATCTTTAGTACTATTATTCTGCATTTGAACTGCATCTACTACGTTTGTGATTTCATTAACACCATAAAAACGTTCTTTGGCTTTCATAATCAAAGGATGCTGCGTTTTCTCTATATTATCCCCATCGATGATTAACTCTTCATACAGTTTTTCACCGGGGCGCAAACCCGCAATGACTATTTCAATATCGCCATTCGGATTATTTTGGTCTTTAACTTTAAGTCCACTCAACGTAATCATACGTTTTGCCAAGTCCATAATCTTGACTGGCTCACCCATATCCAGCACAAACACCTCGCCGCCATGTGCCATCGCACCTGCTTGGATAACTAGCTGAGCTGCTTCAGGAATCGTCATGAAATACCTTGTCACCTCTGGATGTGTCAGGGTGATAGGTCCGCCTGCGGCAATTTGTTTATTGAACAGCGGTACGACAGAACCTGATGACCCTAATACATTACCAAATCTGACCATACTGATAGTGGTTGTTGATTGTTCTGCAGCTATCGCTTGACACGCCAACTCTGCCATGCGTTTGGTAGCGCCCATGACATTGGTTGGTCGGACGGCTTTGTCAGTGGAGATGGCCACAAAAGTCTCTACGCCCGCACTGACTGCGCCTTTTAAAGTATTGTAAGTACCAACAAAATTATTGATTACACCCTCGTATTCGTTACTTTCGACGATAGGGACATGTTTATAAGCCGCTGCATGGTAGATGGTTTGAACGTCGTACTGGTTGCACAACAGTTCAATAATTTTTTGATTGGTAACACTGCCTAGATGAACATAGAGCGGCGTCACAGTTGGTAGTTGCCTTTCCTGCTGCATATTTTTGGCAAGTTTTTGCAGTTCACTGTGTATAGCGTAAAGCGCATACTCCGACAGTTCAAATAATACCAAGGCTTTTGGTTGCTGCTTTAATATTTGGCGACATAATTCACTGCCGATTGAACCGCCCGCTCCTGTCACCATCACAACTTTATCTTTGATGTTCTTGGCAAGCAGCGAGGTGTCCGGTTTAACCGTATTGCGTTGTAGCACATCTAGCACATCAACCGGTTTAATATCTGATAATTTGATTCGACCACTGGTGATTTCTTCCAAACTTGGAATTTCACTAATTTTAACTGGTACGTTTTCTAGCTGCTTAACAATACGCTCCTGGATATGACGCTGATGGCTGGGTAATACAAAAAACACATGATTAACTTCTAAATCTGTAATTAAAGACTCAAGGTTATCTTTTGGATAGACCTTAACCCCTAATACCCTAGCACCAATGAAATTATCATTGACATCGATAATCCCAACTATTTTAAATTGGCGCGTTTGATGAAGCACATGCATCAAATCTTTGGTGATGTGACCCACACCGTAAATTAATACATTTTCTTTTTTTTGTGTATAAAATTCAGGATGCAAGGTTCTTGAAATAAAAAATTGCAAAACAATACGGCTATTCCATATCCATAAATAAAGCAAAAAAACATGGATAGCGGTCGCTGCTCTAGGGATATCAGGCGTTACCCCTGAAAAAATCAGTATTTGACTAATTAATAGATAACCTAGCAAAACTACGAGCGCCCAGCGCATACTCTCATCTTGAAAAACTCGGATAACATGCGAGTAAAACTTAGTAACCGCTAAAAAGATAACAGGTAAAGCGCTAAGTAGCATAATTGACAAAATATTGGTATGAAAGTCAAATTTGGCATACCTTAGGGCGATCGCTAAAATCAAAGTAATAATAGATGCAATATAATCTATCACAAACAGACTCACTACTTTTAGCCAGCGAGGCTGCTCAATCGCATTAGATAATACAGTGAAAACTAAAGGCGCTTTAGTAGCGTTAGTTATATTGCTCATATAAAACCTAGTAGATGATAGGGCTATGATTCATCTTTATATCGTTAATTTTTTGATTTGTATTCATAACCATAGTGGTAATTATAGGCGCCGATTAAAGACTGCTTAGCATCATTGAAAATAATCCCTTCTACTTTCACATTCGCACGTTGTAGTTTTTCGACTGCATAATTTACCTGTTTTACGTTTGAAACGTCATATCGTACCACGAATAAGACTGAATCAACCAACTGCCCTATCGATAGCGCATCTGAAGTGCCCATTACAGGTGAGGTATCGATAATGATATAATCATAGAACTGACGATAAAAATCTAGCAATGCTTTCATTTTGCCATTTAATAATAATTCTGAAGCGTGACTATGGCCTTTGCCCCTAGGTATAAAATGCAGATTTTCATATAGTGTGGTTTGAATCATATAGCTGCTATTAGCCGCATCAATGGTATCATCAACCAAATAATCAACCAATCCATTGATATTTGGCAAATTAAATCGATCTTGCAGATGACCTAACCTAGCATCCGCGTCAATTAACAGTACACGTTTACCTGTCATTGCCATTGCTACGGCAAGGTTGGCGGCAATAAATGACTTACCGATACCAGGGCCTGCACCCGTTATCAACAACGTATTGCCATCGGTTTTTGTTGCATTAAACAATAAATGAGTGCGAATGGACTTAAAGCCTTCACTAACAACCCCTTCAGGTTCAATTTGCTCAACCAAGGGAATTTTAGTTGATTTACTTTTTAACAACCGCGTTAATCGTGGCGAATGAGGAATGACACCAATAACCGGAACATCCGTATTGTTCTCTAATTCTTCTAAATTTTTCACGCCCGCAAACAATAATGATTTTAAGAAGGCTAATCCGATGCCTAACATCAAGCCTAAAAGGGTCGCGATTAAAACAATTTGCGCTTTTTTTGGTGCAATAGGTTCATAGGTATTAATAGGTAAATCTATAATGCGTACATTCCCCAGCTGTCCAGATTTGACAATTTGAAGCTGCTCATAATTTTTGAGCATATTTAAATAAATCTCATTGCTAATCTTAACATCACTCGATAATTCTAAAAACTGACGTTGAACCTCTGGAATACGGGTAATATTTTGCTGAAGTGAATTTTCCTTGGCTTTTAATTGCTCAATCTGCATATTTAATTGTTTTAATACAGGATATTCATCTGTATAGCGCTCAGATAATTCGGCTCGTTTTAGCTCAAGCTCACGTAGATTGGTTTCAATTGTCGCTCTTTGTGTGACAGCCAATTCCGCTTCTTTATCGATATCAACGGTTGCATTTTGCTCACGGAAATTATTAAATTTTGCTTCCGCTTCGGCAAGTTTTGATTTGAGTTTAGGCAGTTGCTCTTGCATAAACGCCAGGGTTTTAGTCGTTTCCGCGCTACTTTTATCAAGATTTTGCGTTTCATACATTTTAACAATGCGCGTTAAGGTATTAGTGATTTCATCTTGATTAGCGCCTGTAAGTGAAGCGTCTAAAATGCCCGTTTGTTTACCTTTTTCAGCCACTGTAAGATTTGCTCTAAGGTTATCTATCGCCTTAGCCGGTGTAAGTTTACTCAAGTTATAAGAGTAACCAGGTGCTAATGAAGTGACTTGAATATCAATATTACCCGCACTCGTTTTAAAACGTGATGCCGTTGCAACTTTACCGGTAAACTCAGCGCCATCAGGCGAAATCAGTTTAAAATTTTGGCTGTCTATGGCGGTTAAAGTGAAATTTTTATTCTGATAAGCCAAAGGGACATTAAATTCAGCTATCCACAATCCAATCTTTAAATTACCCACCCCATTGTCTGTATGACTAACTAAAGAACTTTTCTTGATCAGTAATTTGTCTAAGAAACTGTCTTTAAGTTGATTAACATTTAAATCCAAATGCAATTGGTTAATGACAGGCCACAGAATCATGCGAGAATTGATGATTTCTACTTCTGTTTGCGCAGAGCTATCTTGAGCGTTTAGAAGACCTACAACATCCTCACCTAACGCAGAGACGCCTGAGGATTTTTTGTCAACTTGGATTAGTGAGTTAGTTTTATAAATTGGCGTTGCCGATTGGGCATAGTAAATTCCGCCTAATAAACCAAGTAACAGCATTGATAAAATTAATTTCCAATGATTTAATAGAACTGCGATTAACGCTCTTAAATCAATTTCATCATCATTTACTTTCTGATCCATGCTTACTCACTTGATTCTAAACTACGATAAAATACATTTTAATTATTACAAGATAAATAAATCTTTCTTATAAATTCGAAAACTTTGCTAGCTTTAGAAGTTAAGCTAATTTATCCTTCCAACTTTCTACGGCTCTACTAAGCACATGTCGACTTTCATAAAATTTGTCAATGGGCAGTTTATAAGGATCGGCTACATTTTCATTTATCCAGTGACCAATCCGATATACTTTTCCACGTTGGCTTGAGTAATTTTGTTTTATCCAACTCTCTTGATCTTTGGACATACAGAGTACTAAATCAAAGGTTTGCATCAATTCTTGGGTAAGCTGCTGGGCGCGATGACTACGCATATCAACATGCCATTCATCCATCACTTGAATGGCTTTGTCATCTGCCCCTTCGCCCACTAATGCACTTAATCCCGCTGATTTTACAGTCAAATTAGGATGCTGCTGCTGTAATAGCGCTTCACCGATAGGACTACGGCAGATATTACCGACGCATACCACTAAAATTTTTTTAAATGACATAATAAAAACCTAGCTATTAAAATTGTCTTACAACTCCAGGTAATGCCGCTGAAGGAAGGATTTGACTAAGAATACGATTCCAGCGTGTTAAACCAGTTGGGTCTACATACACCACATCACCCGGTTGCATTTTAAAGCGATTTGCTAAAGAAAAATTTGTTAGGGAAGTCATATCAACATAATAGATATTAGCATTATTCGACGAATTTTCACGTAATACATAAACTTTTTTAGCATTTGCAGTAGTACCAATTAATCCATTCGCCTCCCCTATGACGCCAGCCAAACTGATACCGTTTTCAGGAATTTCAATATTACTGATTTTATTAAACTCGCCCATGACAGTAATTTTATTTTCGGTCAAATCACCGATTTTGATTGTGTCACCATTACGGATTATCACTTGATTAGGAGAATACCCAGCATTTTGCAGTGACTTGAAACCAAAGTTATAAGTTCTTCCAGCTCTAATTAGCTGGATATTATTTGTATCAGATTTTTCACTCGTACCACCTGCCATACTGATAGCGGTATAAAGATTGATGGGCTGATCAGCAATGTCATATTGCCCAGGTGATTTTACCTGTCCATCAACATAAAATTTATTACCACGGTAGGAAAGTACACGAACTTGTGGATCTGGATGTTTAAGATAACGTGATAAACGAATAGTTAATTGACTAGTGAGTTCAGCTACTGTAAGCCCCTCTGCCTTTATTCGTCCTATCATTGGAAATTGAATATAACCGCTTTGATCAACTAAAAAGCCACTGCCGTAAATGCTATTACCTGCTGCTGAACTAGTACCGACAACTTCAGGATATCCCGGAAGATTAATTCCTAATACATCTCCTTTAGCAATACGATTATATACACCCCCGCCTCTTGTCAATGGAGGAAAAGAGACCGTTTTTTTAGCAAAAATATCAGGAGCAGGTATATTATTTACACTTAACTCAGCCACATTAAATCGTATACCATTATCTGCAACAAATGAAACAGGTTGATCTGGCGTCAAGACTTCTGGCAGTTTACCCGAATACATTCCACTAGTAAT
Source organism: Moraxella sp. CTOTU47724 (assembly GCF_032014955.1). Classification (NCBI taxonomy): domain Bacteria; kingdom Pseudomonadati; phylum Pseudomonadota; class Gammaproteobacteria; order Moraxellales; family Moraxellaceae; genus Moraxella; species Moraxella sp. CTOTU47724. Next base: position 523 of record NZ_DALZSV010000081.1, on the reverse strand, counting down.
AGCGGTTTTAGAACTACAGGCGCTAATAGATATAACTAATAATAAAGGCGATAGTTTTATGAGCTTTGCTAACATGTGACAATCTCGTAAGATAAAAGGCAAAATCTAACAGTAAACCAATATAGTGCGTAATTGTAATAAAAGTTTAATGATACACACTTGTAAATTTTGTAAATTTAAGTAAGCGACATAGCTATCATGACCTATCACTTTATCATGTTAACTATTGAAAAAAGCATTAACTCTTATTTTCAATAATATTTAATCCATTATAGCATTATAGATTTGCTTGATAAACAGTTAAACATAACATCTTAATCATTTATATAGCAATTTTAACTCAAAAAAAAAGCCCCTGTTATCAGGAGCTTTAATTTGGTACCAGTGGTCGGACTCGAACCGACACGCTTTTAAAGGCAACGGATTTTGAATCCGTCGTGTCTACCAATTTCACCACACTGGCATGGATGGCTATAGCTTTTTAGCTTATCTCTAATCGGCTATGTGGGGTGGTATTTTAGCA
>NZ_DALZSV010000080.1:0-8281 GCF_032014955.1 Moraxella sp. CTOTU47724 | reverse complement strand
TAAATACCCCAAACTTAAAACAACATCAAAGTAGAAACATTAAGCCACCTGTTTATACTCAGCAGGTGTCATATCATTCAATGAATCATGCGGTCGTTCATGGTTATAAACTTCGATCCATTCATCGGTTAATTGTCTGACCTCATTTCGATAGCTACGATTGAATCGTTCAATATATGCATTCTGGTACGGACACCAAGATATTGTGAGCGGCTGCCCAATTAGTGAAGATACTAGAGGTAAACTCACTGCCATTATCAACACGGATCTTGTTAGGATAACCATGGAACTGGGCTAACTGATCTAAATAGCGAATCACTCGCAAAGATGGGATGCTCGTGCCAATATCAATGCCTAGTAATTCACGATTATAATCATCAATGACATTGAAAGTGCGAAAGCGAATGTTGTTATACAACTTGTCACTCATAAAGTCCATTGACCAAGTATGCCCTAATGCCCTTTGTGGCGAATGATAACCAACTGCCTCATACGCAGATTTTTACGATACTACAAGATTTTTTACAACAACATCCTCGCCAAATTGACCACATCTGGGGTGGTCTTGAAGCGACAACAACGAAAAAACTGCGTTCGCTATTGGACGAATTATTACAGTTAAGTCGGGATAATAGCGTACTTAAGGTGTATTGGCGAGCAAGCTAAGGGTTACTTCGGAACAGTGGCACTTTGTCATCTTTGCAGGGGTCAAGTTTGCTATTGCTGTCAGGGGCTTTGTCATAGATACGGCAGTCGCTGCGCCAATATTAATTGGTCTTGGATTGTTGCGTCATTCCTAGCCATAATCAATATATGAAAATAATTACTTAACATATGCTATTTATTCATATGTATATAGGTCGAAAAATTTTGATTCGTACCCACTTAAGATAGCCAATAATATTTTATAAAAGGAAATTCGCATGGCACGTCTAACCGTCAACACTGTCGAAACCGCTCCAGAAAAAGCTAAAGAACGCATTGCAGCCGTAGAAAAAGCGAATGGTTTTATCCCAAACCTGATTGGTGTGCTATCAAACTCACCACAAGCGTTAGAAATGTACCAAGAAGTCGGTAAAATGAACAGCCGCAATAGCTTAACCCCTCAGGAAATTGAAGTAATCCAAATTACTGCAGCGGCTCATAATGGCTGTGACTTTTGTGTCGCCGGTCATACCAAAGTTGGCACAAAACTAAAGATGCCAGAAAACGTATTAAATGCGCTACGTGATCGTACTAAGGTTGATGATAATACTAAATACCAAGCGTTGGCACAGTTTGTCATGCAATTGATTGATAAACGTGGTCAAGTATCTGATGATGAGCTTAAAGATATTAAAGATGCCGGATACAACGATACCAATATCTTGGATATCGTGATGGGTGTGGCATTGGCAACCCTATGTAACTATGCAAATAACGTGGCAAAAAATGATATTAACCCAGAGTTACAGCCCTTTGCCCCAAAAAAATAAACTTTCTATTTTCTCGATTATCAGGATTAACAATCCCGCTGGTCAAACCGTTTATGTCAACTTGGGATAAACGGTTTTTTTCTACCTGCTTTTCTTTTAGCTGTTATCCCCTATTCGATAGTATGGATTGTAGTAAAATAGATGGCATAGTCTAAAGTTCATTCAAGTAAAATATATTTTTACTGCCAGTTAAGCATCCATTTTAGGTAGTCCTATGAGTCAATTTACAACCGATGATAACACATTGATTTCGCCCAATACACCACTGCGACAAATGCCACAATGGCAAGATAGAGCCCAGCTTTTACAGAATGTTGGCACCATAGCTAAGCAAATTCTTGACCCAATCGCGATTGATAAAGGTTACTATCCGGTAAAAGAGATGGGCGAGCTCGCTAAACTTGGCGCATTTGCAGCCCATTTAAGCAGTCAAGGAAGTAGTTTTGATACAGCGATTGCAAGTACCGCCAAAATTGCTCAAGTATGTGGTACTACTGGATTTTTATCGTGGTGTCATCAAGTCATGGGGTTTTACCTTGACCAGTCTGAGAATAATTGGCTTAAAGACCATATTTTACCAAACCATGCTTTAGGCAATAGTTTTGGTGGTACTGCATTATCAAATCCCATGAAAACATGGGCAAATATTGAGTCAATGATTTTACGAGGTAAAAAAGTCGATGGCGGTTATCGTGTGTCGGGTACCTTGCCGTGGATAAGCCATATTGCGCCTAATCAATACTGCGGTGCAGTGGCAACGGTAGAAAATGCCGGCGCTACACCGTTTGATGTGTTTTTTTTATTAAGTTTTGACGATGAGCTTAAAGGTCAATGGAAGCTAAACCCATGTCCAACGTTTAGTGGCATGGAAGGCTCGAGTACTTGGCAAATTGAACTTAATGATTATTTTGTGCCAACCGATAAGATTATTGCTGACCCTGCCAAGCCATTTATTGAACGGATTCGCGCAGCATTTGTACTGATGCAGCTCGGCATTGGGATTGGAATTATCGAGGGGGCAATTGAGGATATTCGTGCGGTTGAGTCACAACTGGGGCATGTTAATCAATTTTTGGAATACCAAGCGGACGGCTTGCAGTTAGCGCTTGATGGGGCAATAGCGCGCACCCATCAACTGGCCCAAACACCCTTTGAGCCGAGCAAAGATTATTTATTGGATGTACTCGATTTGCGTATTCAAGGGGCAAAGTTGTCATTACATGCCACCCAAGCGGCGATGCTACATCAAGGGGCAAGGGGTTATCTGATGACGGCAAATCCGCAGCGCCGTCTGCGTGAAGCCCAGTTTGTGGCGATTGTAACGCCTGCAATTAAGCATTTGCGCTTTTTATCACATCAGTTGATGACTGAGGTCATGCCAAAATGATAGAACAAGCCAATAATTTATCACCGATTAATATGGATAAAGACGGCAAACCCACAGACGGCCGTGGTGATTGGAAACAATTTTTGTGCCGAGCCTGTGGCTGGATTTATGACGAAAAAATCGGCGACCCAGACGGCGGATTGCCTGCGGGCACACGCTTTGAAGATATCCCAGACGACTGGCAATGCCCGCTATGTGGCGTGACCAAACGAGACTTTGAACCTTTTACCCCACGCAACATCAACATCGTCAAACCGCAAGTCAATCCTGCCGGCGATACAGGCGGTTTGTTGGTGATAGGGGCAGGTATGGCAGGTTGGGCAGTAATCGAAGCGGTGCGGTCGCTTGACCCAGATTATCCAATAACGCTAATTACCGCTGACAGTGGCGATAGATACCACAAACCGCAACTGTCAATTGCCATCAGCCAAAACAAAAACGCCGAACATTTGATTACCCAACTGGCAATTAGCGAAAGCGAACGGCTCAATATCGGTTTGGTTGCCAATACTTTTGTTTTGCATATCGACACGCAAAATAAACAAGTCCGTACCACGCGAGGTGACTTTGATTATGAATCACTCGTGTTTGCAATTGGCGCAAAACCTGCTTTGCCAAAAAGCTTACCCCCTAAGTTTGTCTGGCGAATTAACCATGTCGATATGTTTGCCAAATTGCAACAAAAATTGGCGGCCAAGTCTAAACAAAATATCGCAATTATTGGGGCAGGAATGATAGGCTCAGAACTTGCCGAGGATATTATTAAAGCTGGGCACCATGTAACCTTAATCGACCGTAATGAATTACCACTTGCCGAAGTGCTACCCACCAAGGCAAGTCAACTGGTCAAAGACGCTTTGGAAACAACCGATATTACCTTTATGGGTGGTCATACAGTCAGTAATATTGACAAAACTGCCAATGAGCAATACTTGATTCATTTTGCTAACAACGACAAAATCGTGACCGCAGATGAAGTGGTCGCTAGTACAGGCTTGGTGGTAGATGGCCGATTGCCTCAGCGAGCAGGGGTTGAATTTGTACCACAGCAAGGCATTATTGTCGATGCTCAAACTTTGAAGACATCGATAACCAATGTGTATGCCATCGGCGATTGCATAGCGATTGGCGGCCAAGCATGCCGATTTGTTGCGCCACTGCGCCAACAAGCAGACACCATTGCTCACCAAGTTTTACGACTTGAGCATGAAGGCTATCAACATGAAGCGCCCATTGTCCGCCTAAAAACTAAGTCGGTGGCGGTCACAGTGACAGGTAGCCCTTGTAAGCAAACTCATTGGGAAACTTTGGTGGATGATGGCAATATGCTTATCATGCAACAGCCGAAAAGTGCTGGTAATGGCCGTGTTGAGATTGTGGTAAATACTGGGTTTACTGTATAACTCCGCATTGAACTATGGCTATATCAAAATAGCATATCTTTTCGCCCTGTGGATTTTTTATCATAAGCTGTTTTTCCTCCTTGATATATTAAAAAAAGCAAAAAACTATGACCAACCGCTCCGACAATCTTTTTCGCCCCTTTGACAGTGATAGCAAACTCCACTTTGGGGGCTGTCGCTGTGGCAAACATGTTAATCAAGCCGAATGTAATGCCAGTCTCAACCACGAACAAACCGCACAAATCAATGAGTTGCAAAATAACTTTAGCCAGCAAAGTGCGATTGAAAAACTCAACCATGACATGATTGAAGCAGTAGCGGTAAAAGCCATTTTTCCGCATGAGCCAACCCGTCGGGCGTTTTTAAAATCGGTTGGCACAGGCACGGCGATGGCAGCCATTGCCAGCGTATTGCCAATCGCCAGCCTACAAGAAGCGGCGGCACTGGATAAACTCAATCCCGAAAAAAAAGAAGTCAAAATTGGCTTTTTACCGATTTTATGTGCTACACCGCTGATTATGGCTGACCCGATGGGTTTTTACCAAGAGCAGGGCATTAAAGCCAATTTGCTCAAACGCGCAGGTTGGGCGTTGGTGCGTGACCAGATGATGAACCGAGAACTCGATGCCGCCCATTTTCTCGCCCCGATGCCGATTGCGATTAGCTTGGGGCTTGGCTCGGCACAGCAGGACATGAAAGTCGCTGCTATTCAAAATATCAACGGTCAAGCCTTGGTCATGGGACTCAAACACAAAGATAACCGTGACCCCAAAAATTGGAAAGGCATGACCTTTGCCATTCCGTTTGAGCATTCAATTCACAATTATTTATTGCGTTATTTTTTGGCGGAGCATGGCTTAGATCCGGATAAAGATGTGAAACTGCGACTGACCACACCGCCTGATATGATTGCCAATCTTAAAGCGGGCAATATTGATGGCTTTTTTGGTCCTGAGCCGTTTAATCAGCGAGCCGTTTGGGATAAAGCAGGTTATATTCACACCTTGAGCCGTGATATTTGGAACGGTCATCCGTGCTGTAGTTTTGGCACATCACAAAGCTTTATCAATGACAATCCGCAGACCTTTTTGGCGATGAATCGAGCAATCATCAAAGCCAACGTCATGGCAAATGACCGCACCATTCGCCGTGGTTTATCGACACTGTTGGCAAAACCCAATTACCTCAATCAGCCAGAATTGGTACTTCGCCAGTCGCTGATGGGGCGATTTGCCGATGGCGTTGAGCATGTGCAAGATTTCCCAGACCGCATGGATTTTGATGTCATGCCATGGCACAGCGTGGCGGTGTGGATGATGACACAGATGAAACGCTGGGGCTATCTTAAAGGCGATGTCAATTATCAAGATATTGCCGAAAAGGTGTTTATGCTGACCGATGCCAAAAACCAAATGCAAGCGATGGGCTATCCTGTGCATGCGCAAAAGCCGATTGTGGTAATGGGCAAGGCATTTGATGATAAACAACCCGATGCTTATTTAAATAGCTTTGCTATTAAAAGATAATTGTCTAAAGCCGAGGCTGTGGCTTTAGCGCAGCTTTTAAAACCAAGGTGATTTATTTTGCTGTCATCCAACATTCAATGTTTATTTAAGTTTGGTTTAAAATCTCATCTTGAAAGGTTAATAACCATTAAATTCAAATTTTATAATCGGTGGGAAATATGTCACTACCCCACCTAAAGTAGATCAATTTTTTGTATTTGTAAAGGTGGCTAAATGATGACTCCTATTCCAAACTGGGAAGATCGAACCAAAACCATTCAACATTTAATTGCTGAATTAAAATCGTTTGAAGACCAAAATTTAATTGTTATGGTAACCGATGATGAAGGCAAAACCTTTAAATCTGTCAAACTTGTAAGCAAAGGGTTCGATGACGATAAAGTTTATTGTGTATTACATATTTAGCGATATTTTGAAAATTAGTAGGATTTTTTATGGCTAACCGCCCCATATCGACCAAAACCAAAGGCTACCTTGTGTCGCTACTCATCGTGCTTGCCGTGCTAGGCATTTGGCAAATGGCGACCTTGCCAAAACAAATCCATGCCCCCACCGACCCACTCAAACTTGAATACAGTGTACTGATGGGCGATATCCCAGAAGGCACAAAAGCTGGCGCAGTGGTAAAAAGCCAAAAAAGTGAGTTTCCGTCACCGACTGACTTTGCCAAAACTGCCATGGGGCATATCTCCGACCCATTTTATGATAGAGGTTTAAATGATAAGGGCATTGGTATTCAGCTTGGCTACTCGATTGGGCGGGTTTTGCTTGGGTTTTTGCTTGCGATGATAGTGGCGATTCCGCTTGGCTATCTGATTGGCATGTCGCCTGTACTTGGCAGTGCGTTGATGCCGTTTATTCAACTACTCAAGCCGATTTCGCCGCTTGCGTGGATGCCAATTGCGCTTTATACGATTAAAGATTCCAATGCGTCGAGTATTTTTGTGATTTTTATATGCTCGATTTGGCCTATGCTCACCAATACCGCGTTTGGCGTGGCAAATGTACGCCGTGAATGGCGAAATGTGGCAAAAACCCTTGAGTTATCGCCCATGCAAACAGCGACCAAAATCGTGATACCTGCCGCTGCCCCGACGATTGTGACGGGTATGCGGATTTCGATGGGGATTGCGTGGCTAGTGATTGTGGCAGCGGAAATGCTGGTTGGTGGTACGGGGATTGGTTATTTTGTGTGGAATCAGTGGAATAATCTGTCGCTTGCCAATGTGATTTTTGCGGTGTTGATGATTGGGGTGGTGGGGATGATGTTGGATTGGCTGTTTGGATTATTGCAAAAAAAGGTGAGTTATGTGGAATAATGTGCAAAAAGACCCCCTCATCACCGTTGAGAATTTAACCAAACGCTACGGTGATGGCGAAAACGTGTTTGAAAACGTCAACTTTGACATTCATAAGAATGAATTTGTCTGCCTAATCGGACACTCTGGTTGTGGTAAATCCACGATTTTAAACGCTTTGGCTGGACTAGAAAATGCCAGTCGTGGCGACATTCTTATGGAAGGCAAACCCGTGACCAAACCCGGCCTAGAGCGTGGCGTGGTGTTCCAAAGCCATGCATTATTACCATGGCTGACAGTGAGTGAAAACATCGCCTTTGCCCTTAAAGCCAAATCATCCAACATTTCTGCCAAAGCATTAGACGAACAAATCAACCATTATCTGAGCATGGTCGGTCTAGCAGGCGTAAAAAATAAAAAACCGAGCGAATTATCGGGTGGTATGAAACAGCGGGTCGGTATTGCAAGGGCATTTGCCACCCAGCCTAAAATGCTACTGATGGATGAGCCGTTTGGCGCATTGGACGCACTGACGCGAGGTGTTATTCAAGATGAACTCGTTAATATCGTCGATGAAACCCATCAAACGGTGTTTATGATTACACATGATATCGATGAAGCAATTTTACTTGCTGACCGTATCTTTTTAATGAGTAATGGCCCCCGAGCATTTCTAGCAGAAATTGTGGAAAATACCATTCCAAAACCGCGGCATCGCGATAATATTCATCACCACAGCCATTACTATAAAATCCGTAATCACTTACTGGAATTTTTGGTACATCGTAGCAAGACATTACAACAACAGCCTCATCGTCCCGACTATCCGACTGCTGTTAATTTTGATTATGCTGAGGGGGGTGGGTTGTAATTCTTAAACAGTGAAACAGAGTATCAAATAATCTGTTCGACCTCAAAAATTTGACTAGCAGAGTAGTCGATGTCTAATACCAAACCCAGGAAATATAGTATCATAAGCATATGAATAAACCTAAAATCAAGCATAGCCTAGATGGGGTCAGCACAGAATTGGGGAAAAATAGGTCGCTAAGTACATTTGTTGGTACTGGTCTGAAAAGTATGCTGAGGTGTAAATAAAAAAGACAGCTTGAGAAAAAGATGATAATTTGAGGTTATGAAGACACAAATTACAATCAGATGCCCAAGCTGTCTTGGCTTTAGTATAAAGAAA
>NZ_DALZSV010000079.1:0-8401 GCF_032014955.1 Moraxella sp. CTOTU47724 | reverse complement strand
CTGGGATTCGTCATCATCTACATACAAAATAATATCACCTGGTGCGCAATCTAAATACTTACATAATTTATCAATGGCATCGATATCAATTTTTATCACATCATTGTTATACAAACGATAAAGGGTCGAACGACTTATATCCAAATCTCTATCAATATCGGCAACTTTAAGTCCACGTTGTGCCAATAAAACAGGCAAATTTATCTTTATCACAATAAAATCCCTAAAAATGAAAATAAATACTTGATTTAGGAATAAAATAATATTAACATAGTTCCTAAATTAGGGAATAAATTTTATTTTTAGATATAAATTCCCAATTTCAGCTATTATCCCATACTTGAGATAATTTTCCAATCGAACAACAAAAAATTCAAGGAGCACAAAAATGCACCCAGACCTTGTCATCCAACACATCTATGACCAGCTTGACCAAAGAAAAAACCGCCAACAGCAAATTAATAAGCTTACAAGCCAACTAATCAAAGAACAACGGATACAACCAGGTGACAACCTTTACCTATTTCTAGGACTCATCAAACGCTGCAACAACACCCAAGCCATTCAAACATGGATTTCAGAAATATTAGACGACATAGACGTAAACGACGACCAAGAAAAATACCAACAACTTGAACATAAATTTCTAAAACTTATGCCAGAAATAGCATAGAACAAGTCCCCTTAACAACCGCTAAAACCACAAGCCTAACCTAAAAAAAGGAAAATCATATGGACTACAAATACCTCGCAAAAAACCACGTCAGCGAACAACAAACCATCATTGTGCGTGACTACTTTGAAACCCCACTAGAAACTCACGGCAACCATTTAGATCACATCACACATATCTGTCAGTATTACAACATCAGTGCACCGTTACTAAGGATAATGGTCAGCCACTTCAAAATCTTTGATACACAAACATGTTGCAACCAATGCAACATCATGCGACAAATCTACGAACCGACCTATAACTATCAGAACCAGAAATTCAATTGGATATGCGATGACTGTCATCAATTCATTCAACAGCCATTTGACAGCAATTTTTCAGCAGAACAATTCTATAATGAAGACTATGATTGTCCCTTCTAAAAAAATCATATCCCCATCTAAAAACCTAAAAACCTAAAAAAATAAAGCGACATACAATAGACCCTGTCGCTTTTTACATACTATATTCTCTGATAACAACGACACCCATTAAATTATCCTAATCTTTAGGATCGCCATTCATCACATCATTTTGTAAAAAACCACTAACCCATTCTTTATCTTTCTCATTCAAATTTTCATCAGCAAGCATCAGATTTAAAAAATCAGACAAAGAAATCGTAGCTTTATTTTCCGGTAACTTTTTTAACGACTCAATAATCACCAAACCAAAACGTCGATAGCGATTTTCAATAACTTGTTTCTTTTCGTTTTCATGCATTTGCAAAGCCAGTTTAGCTTTTTTCTTAGTTTCACGAGCAGTAATTTTAGCTTGCTCAAAACCAAGTAATAATCTTAACTTTCTTACATCCGAATCTGACAATAAAGCTTTCTGAAATAGAGTCAACATTAACAGTTGCTCATCCGCTAACCTTTTAGACTTAGCAACCTTAGCCTCAAATTCCCTAACCAATCTATCCAATAACTCATTTTCTAATTTAGTTAATTCGTTTTTCATAATAAACTCATATAGTTACTACATAATACCATTATAAAAACATCCAGTAAAAAGTCAAAGAAAAAATACTTGCAAACATAAACAATGATCGTATAATCAAATAGATTACCTTGAAGCAAAAAATCTTTTGAGCCAGCAATGCCAGAGTTACCAAATTTGCTATGCAAATTAGGTAACTCTGGCGCTGGCAATTGGGGGCAATGCCCCCTCTTGACACCCCCGTCGTCTCCTATTTTAATTTCCCGATGGTTAATCAAAAAGCGGAGACGATCGAAAACCCTTTATGGGCTATTTGAATCTTATATGTTATCGATGAATGAAGAACAACAATCAATACCTAATGAGAAAATTAAACGTCAAAGTCGTTTAAATCTTAGACTCAGTGATAGCGAATTTGAAATGGTGCAAAGCAAAGCTAAAGGATTTGGTTTGCCCTTAGCTAAGTTTGTGCGTGTGTGTCTATTAGACTTACCTAAACCTATAAAACGCACCCATGATTTACCAATTGTTAATCCGGATTTGTATCGTCAGTTAGTGAGCATTGGTAATAATATTAATCAATTGACGCGTTATGCGCATACCGCTTCACTAGACCCTAAGAAAAATTTGGATGTGTTAGAACTAGCTTATGCCCTACAAAGAATTGCTAATGAGCTAGAGATATTACGTTTGGAGCATAGCCTAACTAAAACGCAAATTATTGAAAATGAAGCGGTGGATATGAATGTGGCTGTTGATGAAACCAAGTAACTAAAATCAGTGACTAAGCTCAGTAACTAAACTCAGTAACTAGGCTCAATAATTTTATGGCAGAGGGAAAATGTTAGTTCGGTTTTTTAATCATGGTAAAGTCAAAAAAGGATTTGCAACAAGGTCGGGTGGCGGTGGCGATGTTCAATCATATTTATTATTTGATAGAAATGATAAAACCAAACCCCGCGAAGGGGCTCGTTTAATCTACGGGGATGATGCAGTCACCACAGAAATTATTAATGGTATTAAAAACAGTAAGATTTACACGTCTGGGGTATTATCGTTCGCACCTGAAGAATCGATAACTGATACGCAAAAAATTGAAATCATAGAATCGTTTGAAGCCAATTTATTTCCTGGGATGACTCGAGGTGAGTACAGTGGCTATTGGGTCGAGCATGTTGATAAAGACCGCCAAGAATTGCATTTTGTATTTGCAGATATTCATCTACCAACGGGTAGATCGTTAACGGTTTATTACCATCATAAAGATTTAGATTTGGTGGATAGTTGGAAGGATTTGATCAATTTCGATTATGGCTTAGCCGACCCCAATGATGCTAACCGTCAGCGTGTTTATCGGCTTAAAGGCTATGAGTATGCGCATAAAAAAATGCATGAGAAACAGATATTCGCTGAACAAAATAGTGCTTCGTTAGTTGGTACAAATAACGTTGGCACTAACAAAGTATTTATCGAAGAAGAAATTGCTCTGCATTTGGTTGAAACGATTTTGAGTGATAACAGTATTGAATCTCATGAAGATGTGGTACGCCTAATTGGTGAGATGTTTGAAATTACTCGTATTGACAAAAAAGGCAAATCGATTTCGATTAAAAATCCAAACGGTGGCAGAAATATAAAATTAAAAGGGATGCTATATGAGCGAGAGTTCACAAGACAAAGTCTCGAAAATTTTAGAACAACAAAAACAAAAGAACCTGCAACTCGAGCAAAACTTGCAGAACTTAATGAACAAGAGGTTGGACGACGCCTTCGTCGACTTCAACAGCGCTTTAAACAATATTATGAGTCGCATCGAGAGCTCGGGCAACAAGTTGATCAACAACTTACTGAGCCAGGCTACACCTCTGATCGACGACCAAGTGACAACAGCCAACCAGAACCTAGTGCAGTCAGTCAATCAGTTGGAGCAAACTCAGCAGATGCTGAGCAAAACAACCGATCAAATCCAGCTAACCAATCAGAAATTAGGAATATTACAGTTTCAGATTTTAGAGAGTCAGCACCAAAGCCAAAAGCTTTTCAGGGAATACGCCAACAACTTGGTAGAACAAGCCAAGACCCACATGAAGCAGAGCGAGACGGTGTATCAGGGCTTTTACCAAGCCCAAGCGCAAAAACAAGCGAACCTGAGAGTCAAGGCAATGATGATTGGGATGATTACCTTCGTTCTAGCCTTGATTCCAACGCTAGTAATGCTGGGGATGACCTATTACTCAAGCCACTTGATGAGCCAACAGCAACAGCAATTGGCTCAGGTGGAACAATCGATAGAACAACAACAGCAGCAGTTGGCGCTGATTTCAGCGAAAATTCAGCAGACACCGGCCGAGGCTCGAGCATTAACGATGGTGACCGTGTTACCCAACGACCAAGATCCCAAGCAAATGCTGATTATTCCCAAAAATCAACAGCAAGTGAAATTTGGTTTGAATCCCAAAAGGCAATTGGTGTTACAGATAGCGCCAGACGCACCAAATTAAAACCGGCAGCAAAGCAGCAAGGAATAACCCATGACCCTACCTATCAGTCCAAGCGAGCTCATCACACAAAGCTTACAAAAATTGTCGAACGATTTGCACAGCCAAATGACCGAGCAAATCAACCAGGCAGTCCAGAATCTACAAACACAGATGAGCGAAACACTTTCTCAATTGATACCAGACTTGCTCGATCAGCTTATACCGATTATCGAAGAAGAAATCCAAGACCGTCTGCAGCCGCAGCTAGCGAAGATGGAGACCTACTTACAAGAATTAAAGACCACCAATCAACAGCAGCTAAAAATGCTAAAATTAGGCAGGGAAGAATATCAGCTCTTACAAGACAAAATGCAACAAGCCTTGAACCAATTAGACAGTATACAGCCAATCGACGACAACGAGTTCAAACAGTTACTAAAGGACTTGGAAAATTCAATCATTACCTTACAGCGCAGCAACACCATGCAGAACAAAGATCTGAAGTCCTTAATCACGCTAATCAAGGACTTAGCGCCTTTAAAGACGGATATGAAGAACTCACTAGCGCATTTCACTCAGCAGCAGAAAGTTTTAGACAATTCACTCAAGCAGTTTCAACCCTTGCTAATGCGATAGGTGATTTATTTAAACGTCGCTTTGATGAGTTAAAGCGAAAAGCAATGACTTATGCCAAAGCAGGGCGGCTGTATGAAACCGCTGAAGATGGGTCAAAAGGCGCACAAGCCACGACCGAACAAGTTCAGCAATTTGTTGATAGCCATCCGCCTAATATGAGCGGATTCACACAGTTAGCTGATAATGTTAAAAAGTGGGAAGCGCAGGAACTGAACAATGAACCTTCCGGACCAAGCTTTGGACCATAAAGGGTCTTAGTTATCAAAATAGCGATTATTACTGCATAACAAGCAAGAAATTAAATGTTTAATAGCAATCGAAAGCCAAAATGCTATATGTATTATTGAAAGGGTTACTCGGCGTTGATAGATAGATAGCGTTGTGAGTTAAATTTGCGCAGCGCCTCTATAGTTTCCGTCAAACTGATTTCATCCTTAAAATAGCGTTCCACAATCGCATGCATTTCAGGCGGCGTTTCAAAACCAGAAAACGCACTGCTATTGCAGGCAAACTGCCAGTTTCTACGGCGCTGAGCTTCAGTCTTTGCATCAATCATAAGGTAATTTTAAATTCATCTAACCAACATTAGCCAGGTTTTAGCTTATAAGATTTTGCTTATCAAATCCAATGGTTTATTGTTTTTCTAGCATAACTAGCACATCACTAGGCTCAAGTTCTAGCGCTCTGCAATAATCAATAAATTCAATCACATCTAAGCGCCGATCACCGGTTTCTATCTTACCGATCAAAGAATATATCACACCCATCTTCTCAGCTAAAGCACGCTGTGTTAAACCTAATTTCTCTCGTTGCTGTTTAAAAATAGCACGTAAGTGCTCGTGCTCTTTGGCATGGATAGTTTTTCGAAAATTGTTCATTGCACCTATTTTAGGTTTAAGTTAATATGAACCTGTTTTAGGTGCAAACTTTAGTGTATTGATAATTTGGCTTTAAAAGGATCTGATATGTTGGTAATCAATCAAAAAATAATAGGCATGACATTGTTAACCGCGCTATTAGTAGGTTGTGGCAATAATCAGCCTAAAAATGGGCAGATAGAAGAGGTTATTCGTAAAGACCTTACTGCTAAAGGTGCTGAGGTTAAAGATGTTGATGGGTATAAATGTAAAGCGACTCAAACAGAAGGTACTTATATTTGTGGCGCTGATGTCAAACTGGTTCATCAAGGAAAAACTATGGATCATCGCTTTGCTGTGGCATTTTCCAGCGCAAATGGGGAATGGTTCCAAAAAAGCCCTACAAGAGGCGCAGTTGGAGACGAATAGCAGTGAGCGTTCTAGCAGGTTATTAAATAACTGATTAATACTGTTAACATGAATGATAGATAAACCATCTATTAACTCAATGTTTAGTTTTAATATTTGTTAACGGAAAAATCATTGTTATCGTATGAGTAGACAAAGATTGAATATTTAAAACAAGGAATTAGTTGAATGCCTGCCAATTTAACGCGTCATTTACCCCTCTTATTAGGCTCAGCCTGTATCAGTCTAACGAGTACGGCTTGGTCATCAACCTGCAATAAACCAAATGTAAAAGACTATCAGTATGTGGGCTGTTTAAAAGATGGTTTAGCAGCGGTTAGTAAAGAGACACCACAAGGGATAAAAACTGGATTTATCAATGCCCAAGGCAAACTAGTCATTCCGACTATCTATGAAACGATGGGTACGGTTGACGATTCACCGGAAAAATTAGTACCCGAGTTTGCTGAAGGGGTCGCAGCGGTCAATAAAAATATGCCGTCTGGTACTAGATACGGCTATATCGATAAAACGGGTAAAACCGTGATTGATTTTAACTACGATTATGCAGGTAACTTTGGCAATGGTCTTGCGCCTGTGCATCAAAATAACAAAATTATGTATATCAATCATGTAGGCAAAACGGTATTTACCGTACCCTATGATGATGCCGCAAGTTTTAGTGATGGACTTGCGGTAGTGGCTAAGCAAGGCAAATTTGGCTATATCGATACCAAAGGTAAGCTAGTAATACCATTTCAATTTAACCTTGATGAAGGTGACAGCATTGATGGGTATGGTTTTAATCATGGTAAAGCCAAGTTATTTAAAAATGGTAAGCCATTTTGCATTAACACCAGTGGTAAAACCGTGGCTTGTCGTTAGAATCAAATAATTCAATGTTTTATAAATCTCTAACTAACAGAACCAAGCGTTTTAGGAAATTAAGATGAAAAAAATATATCTAACCTGTTTACTACCCATAATGACACTATCAGCTCATGCTGTTAATTTTAATGGGTCTTATGAAAATGATGCAAATACGATGTTTATTGAGGGTAAAAAACTTAGTATTGCAGAAGGTAATGCTTGTGAACACGAAGGCAGTCTTACTGCGACTAAGAATCCAAATATTCTTGCTTATAGAAATAAACATGATGACGGTATGGTATCAGGCTGCCTAGAATCTCAGAAAACTTATAAAATCCAAGCGATAACCATTGATCCAAAAACCAAGCAGGTTACTAAGCTTAAAATTATAGATGGAAAGTACATGAATGGTGTTTATACGAAAATAAAGCCTGTGGATGCTAAATAATCTAAGTGCAAGAAAGAGCCTTGAGTATCAAAACAGGTTATTTGTATTTAGTTTTTTAAGGATATTCACGCGCATTAAATTTCATATTTTGGAAATGAGCTAATCTAAGAAATAAATAATGACATGAGAAGTTTTAAGATTTTTAATATCAAGCGCTTAAGACTACATAAAATTAATTGCCTAACTATATTTTATTCTTTTAGTTTTGATTGTATATTTAAGGATAAACTTTGAAATATTTTCAAACGAACTAAAAAGAGATATACATGGTTGATAGTGAAACTACATCGTCAATAAGATTTAATAATTTAAGTTTATTGCTTAGAAATATGAAAGCCTTGAAAATGACACTTGAGACATTCAGCTTTCGTTTCAATAATGTTGATTCCACTGTTTTTCTCTCGCATTATGATAAGAATCATGAAAACCATAAAAAACATAGTTCTTACATTCAAAATGAATCAACTTATTTTAGAGCTAAATTGGAGTTTATTGATCCTGCTGATGTAAATAATAAAATAGTTGCTTACGCAACCCTTTACAGAGTGAGTTTTATTAATATTTCTGAATTTGCTAAATTTTTCAAACTTGGTTGGATGGGTGACGGTCAAGGGATAAAAGGAGTTTTAGAACGTTTTTCCGAAAATTTTGAAAATATTCCTAATTCTGTAAACTTAAAGGAAAAAGATGAAAATCAAAAACTTTTAATAGCAGCCCGTTATAATCCTAAGAACCCAAAAGCTATATATTGTATTGGTGTAAAACGTAATGGTCTTAAAAAGAACGGTGAGCCAAAAGTAAGGCGGGAAAGTAACACTGAAATAGCACAGCAACTATATCCTAAGCTTTTTGAAATTTTTTGTCAGCATACCAATATTAGTTTTAGGTTTTCGTCTGATAAAAGAAAAGCAAAGACTAATGAAGAAATCATTGCTAATTTTAATGCACAGAGATAAGTTGCTCAGGTAGAAAACTTTAAAGTGTTATGATTTTGATTTAGATCTAAGATAATAAGAGAATTTTTACATTAAAATTAATATGCGCCTTG
>NZ_DALZSV010000078.1:0-8629 GCF_032014955.1 Moraxella sp. CTOTU47724 | reverse complement strand
CGCCAATGGTAGTGTGGTTCGCCCATGTGAGAGTAGGTCATCGTCAGCTCCCTATTCCAAATCACCCCCCCTTACATCAGTAAGGGGGGGTTGCTTTGTAGTCTATCAAGATTTTTTATATTTGGTTATCATGTTATTTTAATTATTTTTAGTTATCTTTAGTTATCTTGCGTTAATATCTTATTTGCTACATAGCTTTACGCATTTTCACACTGTAAATTTTTGAATTCTATATACTGATTATATCAATGTCGATCCTTTTCCAACCTTAGGTAAACATTTGATATTTGCTAAGAAATTACAAATATACTTAAAATTTTAGGATAAAAAAATGACACAAAAGCCCGTTAAGCCAGAGCCAAATATTAATACTCAGCAAGGAAATGCAGGCGAAACTCATCAACAAGCTGATGATAACTCAACTAATTTAACCACGCAGCAAGGGATTGTTATTGCAGACAATCAGAATTCGCTAAAAGCGGGTCGTCGAGGCCCTGCATTGCTAGAAGATTTTATTTTACGTGAGAAAATTACCCATTTTGACCATGAACGTATTCCAGAGCGTATTGTGCATGCGCGAGGCAGTGCAGCGCATGGTTATTTCGAGTTAACTGAGTCATTAGAACAATATACTACTGCTAAAGTGCTTACTGAAGTAGGTGAGCAAACACCTTTATTTACCCGTTTTTCGACGGTAGCGGGTGGTGCAGGGTCGGTTGATACACCGCGTGATATTCGCGGTTTTGCCGTCAAAATTTATACTAAAGAGGGAAACTGGGATTTAGTAGGTAATAATACCCCAGTATTCTTTATTCAAGATGCTATTAAATTCCCAGATTTAGTGCATGCTGTCAAGATGGAACCGGATCGTGGTTTTCCACAAGCTGCCTCAGCGCATGATACTTTTTATGATTTTATTTCATTGAGCCCAGAAACATTGCACAATTACTTGTGGGCAATGAGCGATCGCGGCATTCCACGCAGCTTGCGTACGATTGAAGGCTTCGGTATTCATAGTTATCGCTTTATTAATGCCCAAGGTGAAAGCACGTTTGTACGTTTTCACTGGCGTCCACGTCTTGAACTGCAATCGCATGTTTGGGATGAAGCGGTGAAAGTGGCAGGTGCTGACCCTGATTATCATCGTCGTGACTTATTTGAAGCATTACAACAAGGTGATGAGGTTATTTGGGATTTTGCTGTTCAGTTGTTCACCCAAGAAAAAGCGGATGAATTCGCTTTTGACCATCTAGATGCTACTAAACTTATTCCAGAAGAATTGGTACCACTCAAAGTAGTTGGTAAGATGGTATTAAACCGTTATCCCGATAACTTCTTTGCTGAGACAGAGCAAGTGGCTTTCTGTCCAGCAAACATCGTACCCGGTATCGACTTTAGTAATGACCCCTTACTACAAGGTCGTTTATTTAGTTATCTTGATACCCAGCTGTCGCGTTTAGGTTCACCAAATTTTGCGCAGTTGCCAATTAATGCACCAAAATGCCCATTCCATAATATGCAGCGTGATGGTCATATGCAGATGCAAATTCCGAAAGGGCGCGTTGCTTATGAACCACAAAGTTTGGAACCAGAAAAACCACGTGAAAATCCCGCAGTAGGCTTTAAATCATTTGCTGAGGATTTAAGCCAAGGCAATGATACCGTTAAAGGTCGTATCCGTGCAGAAAGCTTCGCAGACTTTTATAGTCAACCACGTATGTTCTATCGTAGTCAAACCCCCATTGAGCAGGCGCACATTGCTTCAGCGATTGTGTTTGAGCTTTCAAAAGTTGAGACACCCTATATCCGTGAACGCATGGTTGCGCAGTTGTTAACGGTTGATGAAACATTGGGTAAACGCGTGGCCGATGGGTTAGGGATGAAACCAGTGCCGAAACCGATTGAGCCGGCTGTTCCGGTGCAAGATTTGCCATTATCGCCAGCTTTACAGTTGATTGGCAAAGCTAAACCAACGCTTGAAGGTCGTAAAGTTGCTATTTTAGTCGCAGATGATTCAAATGCAGAAATGCTTGAAAAATATAAAGCGGCGATTACCGCAGCCAAGGCAACACCCTTTATAGTAGCGCCAAAAATTAGTATTACGTTAAACAATGGTGAAACCATTGCTGCTGACGGTCAATTGGCGGGTTCTCCTTCTGTCTTGTTTGATGCAATCGTTAGTATCATTATGCCAGAGCAAGCGAAAAAATTAGCCAAAGTGAGTGAAGCGATTGCGTGGTTTAAAGACGCGCACGCCCATCTAAAAGCGATTGCTTATTGCGGTGCGACGGATGAATTTATTCTAATTCCTCAGCACATTGAGAAAGATGCCAGTGTGGTGGCTTTAAAGGAAATAGATACCTTTATTGAGAAGGCCAAATCGCGTGAATGGGATCGTGAGCCTAATGTGCGTGATTTAGCATAACTCATCAACCCCGCAACAAAAAAGCTAGCTTAATAATAAGCTAGCTTTTTATTTATTTGGCGGAAACGGAGGGATTCGAACCCTCGATACGCTATTAACGTATACACACTTTCCAGGCGTGCGCTTTCGACCACTCAGCCACGTTTCCAATCGAGTTGCAATTCCAAAATATAGGTAATCGCAAAACGGACGCCTATTTTACCCAAAATAATGCCAAATGTCATGTATAATTAATCAATTTTCATCGATGGCTAGAGTTGGTAAGTTAGAGCGTATGAGTTGTCATCAGCGTTTTTCCCACAAATCACTGTCACAGATGCTAGTAGTGATAGCTTTATCCTTATTGCCCTTATGGGCACATTCTAGCCGCTCTTTAGATTATCGCAAACAGCATCTCAATCAATGCGGCAATACCTATGCTAACCAACAAAGTCCCCAGCCACTCTCGAATCAACCAATTGAGATTTATTATCTATGTCTAAATGGCTTTGCTGTGGGGTATTCGTCACTGAGTAAAACCGCTTTATGGTCAGCGGAGTATTTGACACGAGCGCGTATTGAAAAAGCGAGCGAGTTATCTAGGGTTAATAATTTTCACGAGGAAAGTCAGCTGCCTAATCGGGTTAAAGGCTATTTAGCTGATTATCGTAACGTACCTTATGATCGTGGGCATCTAGCGCCGAATGCAGATATGAGTACGCTTGAATCACAATATGACAGCTTTAGCCTTGCCAACATTGTACCGCAAAATCCTGTCAATAATCGTAGCACTTGGCGAGACATTGAGTCCCGTACCCGTTACCTAGCGATCAAACACAATCGTATCTATGTGGTGACAGGGGTGGCTTTTATCAGTAATCGGGTTAAGAAAATTAATAACAATATATTAGTACCCAGTCATCTGTACAAAGCGATTTATATTCCAAGTCTACAACAAGCAGGGGTTTATTTTGTCCCTAATGATGATAGTCAGCGAGTGGAAGTCATTAGTCTGGATGAATTGGCGGTAAGAATAGGTGTAGATGCCATGCCAGGCTTGTCAGGAAAGGTACAAAAAACGGCAATGACGCTGCCTATCGATGACTATTCACCAGCTACAAAAAACAAAAACACGCCAAAATCAGAGCCCGATAACCAGCAAATTTTATTAGTCTTAGTTAATTTAGTCTTGACCATTTTTGAATGGATAATGAGTCTATTTAAGTCCTAAAAGTGATAAATATACCAAAATGACTGATTGGTCAATTTACCCCTTAAGGATTTTTTAAAAAAATAACTATTTTATAATCAATAACTTAGAATTAAAAAAATGGATAATTTTACCCTGTAAGGATGTAGAAAACTATTAGCAACTTTTGCGTATTAAAAAATATCTTTACCTCAAAACCATTTTGGCTATAATGATTGTCAATGGCACTGCATCTCACTTCCCTTACTTTTTTGCAGTGCGCTACAGAAGGAACTGTTATGAAAATTTCTCTTAAATCAATCAGCGTTGGTGTTGCTCTTTCTACTTTAAGTGTTGCTGCTATGGCTGCCGATCCAATTGTGGGTACTTGGCAAACTTATGAAGACAATCAACCAAAAGCCCAAGTTCAAATCTCACAAACAGGTGCTACTTTCACCGGTAAAATCGTTGCGGGCAATACTGAAAAAGCAAAATCTTTTGTTGGTAAAACTGTGTTAACAAACGTGAAAGCGAAAGGTAATGGCAAATATGCAGGTAAAGCAAAAGACCCACGTTGGGGTCTTGGATTAGGTGCAGATATTTCATTAAGCGGTTCAACCTTAACTTTATCTGTTCCAGTCAAAGGCAGCCAAACTTGGAAAAAAATTAAATAATCGCCCATGATTTGAAAGCCCAAAAAAGCTAGATATTAATATCTAGCTTTTTTATTTGTCCAATCGCAAGTTTTGTAGAGTCTTTTAGTATGCTTATATAAAAAAATAGGCTGATTGAATCAGCCTATGTTTATCATTCTTTGTCTATTCGATACGTTCGCCATGTACGGCTAAGTCAAGACCGGTGTATTCATCTTCATCAGTGACACGTAAGCCCATGGTTAATTGAATCACTTTGGCAATAATGAAAGTCACAATCGCGCAGTAGATGATAACCGCGAACACGCCTTCTAATTGCACCCACACTTGACCCATAGTCGATAAAGCCAGTGGTTTGCCAGTGATAGCAGGACTCACAAAGACACCTGTCAATATGGCACCGACGATGCCACCAACGCCATGCAATCCAAACGCATCCAAGCTATCATCGATTTTTAACAGACGTTTGAGATAGTTGACTGCATAAAAGCAAACCAATGAGGTGATGATACCAATCGCTAATGCGCCTGCTACCGTCACAAAACCTGCCGCTGGGGTGATACCGACTAAACCCGCCACTGCGCCTGATGCACCGCCCAATACAGAGGCTTTACCACGGACTAATTTTTCGATGGCAAACCAAGTCAATGCCCCTGCCGCTGCCGCTACTTGCGTGACGAGTAGGGCATTACCTGCCAACGCATTTGCCGCCAACGCACTCCCGCCATTAAAGCCAAACCAACCTACCCAAATCAAACCCGTACCAATTAAGGTTAAAGCCAAGTTTGAAGGTGCCATTGGATCACGGTTATAGCCATTACGTTTACCTAAAACAGCCGCCAACACAATACCTGCTACACCTGCATTAATGTGCACGACCGTACCGCCTGCAAAGTCTAGCGCACCATCTGCCATCAACCAGCCGCCGCCCCAAACCCAGTGACAAATCGGTGCATACACCAATAATACCCAAAGGGCAGTAAACACCATGAAGCTACTAAATTTAATACGTTCAGCAATCGAGCCTGCTAAGATTGCCACAGTGATAATGGCAAAGGTCATTTGAAAAGTGACAAATAACAGGGTGGGTACGGTACCGGTTAAATCACCTAACCCAATATTAGATAACAGGGCATTATCAAAACCGCCAATAAATTGATTAAAATCGCTACTACCAAACGCCAGCGAATAACCCAACACAATCCAAATGATAGATACTAACGCCGTGGCACCATAGCTGTGTGCCATCGTCCCTAAAATATTCTTTTTGCGCACCATACCTGAGTAAAACAATGCCAACCCTGGAATAGTCATTAGGAGTACTAATGCAGTAGAAATTAATACCCAAGCCGTGTCGCCCGCATTTAGCGTAGGCGTGTCAGCAGCATGAGCCACCAATGGAGATAACAACAATAACGATAAAATTGATTTGGTAGATACTAGTGGCTGTGAAAATTTGGCAAAAGCTGCCCTTGTAATGACGGCATTCATCGTAACCCCCTTAAAATTATTTGAGATAGTCGTTAAGCTGCTTGATAGGTCTTCGTTAATGTTTAAAGGATGGTCAACTTTAAAGTTTAACAAGCGCTGCGGCAACGACAGTCATGATAGTGTTAGATAGCATTAGCGCCTGTTTCACCAGTACGGATACGAATCACTTGTTCTAATGGTGATACAAAGATTTTGCCATCACCGATTTTGCCCGTGCTAGCCACGCGAGTGATAGCTTCAATCGCTGCATCAACCATTTCGTCAGTCACTGCAATTTCTAACTTAACTTTGGGCAGGAAATCAACCACATACTCAGCGCCGCGGTACAATTCAGTATGACCTTTTTGACGACCAAAACCTTTTACTTCGGTAACTGTGATACCTTGAACGCCAATCTCAGAGAGTGACTCACGCACATCGTCTAGCTTGAACGGTTTTAAGATAGCCGTAATTAATTTCATAATAATTTCCTTTTAAGTGCCGCTTATGGTTGGGTTAGTTACTAGCTGCTGTAGTGGCTTAATAGCGGTTACCCTAAACAGCATTCGTATAGCGAGTTGAAAATGGTAGTTTCGATAATTCAAAAGCTATGCCAACTTTCAAAAATGTCCTATTTTTAAGGGGGTAAAAAATATAACCTATTGAAAATAAAGCAAAAACTTTTTTATAGTTTCAATGCGACCATCACACAGAAAGCGTAATTTTATTATAGCGAAAAAATAAAAATTCCTCTAATTTAAATCAGCTATTGCACCAAAAAGGTTATTTGGGTGCCATTAACGATTTTGTAGATAAATTTTAGAATTATTTTAATAATTAGCGATAAAAACAAAAATATTGCACTAAAAAAGTGCATTATACTTCCTAAAATCGTTGAATTTGTTGGGTAATATAGATAAAAGTATATCCGCATCACAAAAATCATAGCATTTAAACCGTCTTTTATTGCTGCCACTACAAAACATGAAAACTCACATTTAATCGCAAAACTTTTTGTCATAAAATGGTATGATAGAAAACGTTTTTTAGCTTATGCGGCAAGTATGGTTATTGCCTTAGTTAGCGGTACCTTTATTTAAGTGTTACAAGTTTAAGTGTTACAAGGAATTCTCGTGAGCCAACTCTCTGCCACCCAATCACCCGTTTCACCTGCTTCAACCAACCAAAGCATGCCATCAGCATCAAGCATGATTCAACGTGGCAATGGATTACAAGTGGTGGTTGGACTTGGCAAATCAGGCTTGTCGGCAGTCAACTATTTACACGCGCTTGGTTACCCAGTAGCTGTCACTGATGCAGGTCTGCCCAAACTTGCCGAGCATTTGCCAACCGATATAGTGACCAAGTTTGGGGCACTAGATGGCGAGCTGTTGTCGGTGGCAGATCGCATTATCATCAGTCCGGGTATTGACCCTTATTTGCCGGTGTTTGATGGCGCACGTGCGAAAAAAATCGCGATTGTCAGTGATATTCAATTGTTCCATGAGGTAGCTAAACAGCGAGATATTCCGATTATTGCGATTACCGGCTCTAATGCCAAAAGCACTGTCACCACACTGGTTGGCGAGATGGTCAAAAATGCGGGGGTTAAAGTCGGTGTCGGTGGTAACTTGGGAACGCCCGCGCTTGATTTGTTACTTGAGCCCATACAGATGGCGGTGCTTGAGTTATCCAGTTTTCAACTACAGACCACCACCAATTTGGCCGCTAAAGTAGCCACTGTGCTTAACATGTCGCCTGACCATCTAGATCGCCATGGCAATATGCTTGGCTATCACCAAGCCAAACACCGAATCTTCCAAGGCGTGCAATCCATTGTGGTCAACCGCGAGGACTTGCTTAGTCGCCCGTTGGTAGCCGATGATATGCCCACCCTTACCTTTGGTAGTAACGCACCGGATATGAATCAGTACGGATTGATAAAAGATAGCGATGGTGAAATCTGGTTAGCCCGGGGTCGTGAGCGCTTACTCAATGAAAAAGACGTGCCGATCAAAGGTGAACATAATTTGGTGAATGCGCTGTCAGCCTTAGCAATTGGCGAGTTGGCGGGTCTGCCGTTAGAGAGTATGTTGACAACATTAAAAAACTTTGTCGGGCTGCCACATCGCTGTGAATTTATCACAACCACCCATCAGCTCGATTGTTTTGACGACTCCAAAGGCACTAACATTGGCTCGACCATCGCGGCAATTTTGGGGCTAGGTAAAGTATATGCGCCCAAAGGCAAAAAACTCGCTGTGATTTTGGGCGGGCAAGGCAAAGGTCAAAACTTTGCTGAACTGGCAAAACCCCTGATGGATTATGCGCAAGTGGTGTACTTTATTGGTGAAGATGCCGATAAAATCGCGGCTGATTTGGCATCAGCGGGGTTGGATAGTCACAATCCTACAGGGATTGTGTTAACCAAATGCCAAACCCTAGAACAAGCGGTCAATCAAGCTTGGCAAGACCAGCCAACATTCCCCGCGTTAGGTGTATTACTGCTATCACCTGCTTGTGCAAGTTTTGATCAGTTTAGTGGCTATGTGGAACGTGGACAAGTTTTTCAACGCTTAGTCAAACCACAATAATCATTCGCTAGTGTATTTTTAATATTTAGGTTGTGTTATGCCCGCGCCCCATTCGACTTCTTCGTCACTTTCTTCATCCCTCTCAGCTAACATCGCTTCTACTAAGAAAAGCCGGCAGTGGATTCCGCCCATCAATTCGGTGCTATTAACCACGGTGGCAACCATTATGGTATTTAGTCTGTTGATGGTGGCGTCCGCATCAATACCTTTTGCACAAACCAAAAAACTGGGTGATTTTTACTTTTTCTATCACCAACTGGCGTACATGGGAATCGGTGCAGTTCTTGGTTTACTGGTATATTTTATCCCGCTTCGCAAG